>JAPKZE010000271.1 GCA_026393955.1 Candidatus Aminicenantota bacterium | reverse complement strand
GCTTCAGCGCCTCGGTCAAGATCGTCAAGAACGGCGACGAGATCGACGGCAAGAGCATCCTCGGCATCCTGACCCTGGCGGCGACGCAGGGCACGACGATCCGCCTGGTCATCACGGGCAAGGACGAGGAGGCCGCCATGGCCGCACTCGCCGAGCTCATCGCCAACCGCTTCGACGAGAAGGAGTGACCCGGATGGACATCACCCGCCTGCGCGGCATCGGGGTCTCGCCGGGGATCGCCATGGGCGAGGCCCTCCTCCCCCGGCGCGTCATCTTCACCTCGCGCAAGGAGATCGTCGCCGACGATCAGGTGCCGGACGAGCTCAAGCGGCTCCGCCAGGCCCTCGACCGCACCCGCGACGACCTCGCCCGGATCAAGGAGGGCGTCCGGGAGAAGTTGGGGCCGGACAGCTCCCTCATCTTCGAGGCCCACCTGCTCATCCTCGAGGACCCGGCCCTGGTCGCCGGGCTCGAGGCCGTCATCCGCGAGGAGAAGGCCCGGGCCGAATGGGCCCTGTCCAAGGCCAACACCCGGTTCGAGCAGCTGTTCGAGGCCCTTGCGGACGAATATTTCCGACAGCGGAAGTCGGACGTCGCCGACGTCCTCAAGCGCGTCTACCGGAACCTCGAGACGAAGCGGGAGAAGGAGAAAGCGCCCCAGAAGCCGCACGTCCTCATCGCCCATGAGCTCCTGCCCTCCGAGGCCGCCCTGCGCCTGAGCCGGGAGCTGACGCTCGGCTTGGCCATGGACATGGGCGGCCAGACCTCGCACACGGCCATCCTGGCCCGGTCCCTCGGCATCCCGGCCGTCCTCGGCCTGCGCGATATCACCCGCCAGGTCCGGGAAGGGGAGTTCATCATCGTCGACGGCACCGACGGCGAGGTCATCATCAACCCGCCGCCGGCCGTACGCCGGGAGTTCCAGGCCAAGAAGGAGAAATACGAGAACTACGGCCGGGAGCTCCAGAAGACGGCCAAGCTCAAGTCGGAGACCCTCGACCGGGTCCGCTTCATCCCGCAGGCCAACATCGAGCTCCCGGAGGAGCTCGGTCTGGCCACGTCCATGGGGGCGGAGGGCGTGGGCCTCTTCCGGTCGGAGTTCATCTACCTCCGGCGGGAGTCCCTGCCGACGGAAGAGGACCACTTCGAGATCTATGCCCACCTGGCCAAAGGGGCGCACCCTCACCCGGTCACCATCCGGACCCTCGACATCGGCGGCGAGAAGAGCCTGCCCCAGCTGAACATCGAGAAGGAGCCCAATCCCGCGCTCGGCCTGCGGGCCGTCCGCTTCTCCTTGCGGAACCGGGACCTCTTCCGGATCCAGCTCCGGGCCATTCTCCGGGCCAGCGCCGGCGGGAACGTCCGCATCCTCGTGCCCATGATCACCGAGATCGACGAGGTCCTCCAGGTCAAGGAGATCTTCGAGGACGTCAAGCGGGAGCTGCGGCGCAAGGGCGAGGCCTTCGACGAGAAGATCCCGCTGGGCATCATGATCGAGGTGCCCGCGGCCGCGGCCCTGGCCGACATCATGCTGAGGGAAGTGGACTTCATCAGCATCGGGACGAACGACCTCATCCAGTACTACCTGGCCGTCGACCGGGCCAACGATTTCGTGACCTACCTCTACAAGCCGTTCCACCCGGCCGTCATCCGCCTCATCCGGTCCGTCATCCATGCGGCCCTGAAGGCGGAGAAGGACGTCGTCGTCTGCGGCGAAATGGCCGCCGACACGCCCTCGGCCATCCTTCTGCTCGGCTTCGGCCTGAGGACCTTCAGCATGAACCCCATCTTCATCCCGCGGGTCAAGAAGGCCCTTCGGTCGATCGAGTGCCGGACGGCCGAAAAGATCGCCGAGGAGACGCTCAAGCTCCGGAGCGCCCAGGAGATCGAGGAGTACGTCACCGAAGAGATCCTGCTCCGCCACCCGCAGGTCTTCCTGACCGGCCAGACCCTGGAAGCCCAGCCCAAGAAGTAAGCCTCCTGCGATTCCCATTTCGGGTTTCGTCGACTCCACCCGTGAGGCGGCGAGGTATGTCGCTCCAAGGCCCCCATGAAGGAAGGGGGGCCGGCAGGGAGCGGAGTCTGCGAAGCGGAGAATACCTTTCTTCAGATATTTCGCAGAATCATGGCTTCGAGTACTCAGCCCAGATTCTGCCGGGTCGCTCCCAAGAGTCCGCTTCCCGCCGCCGGGGTGTGGGGGCAAGGAGCGATATACCGAGCGTAGCCGAAGAGGGTGGAGTCCCTACTTCCGCTGATAATCGTCCTGGAGCCTGACGATATCGGCTTCCGAGGACTGGCCGATCCAGATCTCCATGAAGCGGGCCGGCGCCGTCCCGGCGTTCCGGGCCCGGTGGACGGCGCGGCGGGGGACGACGATCTCCTCGTTGGGGGCGGCGATCCAAACGCGGTCGCCGACGGTGATCTCGAGCCCGGCGTCGAGGACGACCCAGAACTCGGCCCGGCCCTCGTGGTACTGGAGGGACAGCCGGCCACCCGGCTCGACGGTGATGATCTTGATGCTGCCCGCGGCCTCGTGGGGGAAGCGGCGGAACCTGCCCCAGGGGCGGACGTCCTCGACGATGCCGCTCCGGTAGTCGTCGGCGGACGGGATCTTTTCGCTCAAGGGCTAGAAGGGGACGTCGTCGTCGGGGCCGCCCGTTCCGCTCGGTTCGTCCCCGCCGGTCGGGAACTCTTCGTCGGCCGCTCCGGCCGCCCCTTCCGTTCCGACCGAGCGGCCGCCGCCGCGACTGTCCTCGGCCAGGTCCCGGGTGTCCGAGGTCGCCGAGCTCTCTTCGCGCTTGCCGAGGAGGACGATGTTCATCGCCTCGACCTCGGTCTTGTACCTCTTGTTCCCGGAATCCTTGTCCTGCCAGCTCCGCGTCCGGAGCTTGCCCTCGATGAGGACTTGACGGCCCTGGGCGAGGTACTTCTCGACGAATTCGGCCAGCTTGCCGAAGACGACGATGTTGTGCCACTCCGTCCGGTCGGACGACTCGCGCGTGGTGGGATTGAAGAGCCGCTCGTTCGTGGCCAGGCTGAAGCTGGCTTTCCAGCGGTCCTGCTGGGGCATGCGGAACATCTCGGGCTTCTGGCCCAAGCGGCCGACGAGGATGACCTTGTTCAGACTGTTGATGTCTCTCATTTTTCGTTCAGCTCCCGGATCTTGTCCTGGGCGATGCGGGCCTCCTCCTCGAGCGGGTATTTCGCGACCAGGAGCTTGAGCGCAGCCAGCGCCTCCGGCTTCCGGCCGAGCTCGATGAAGCTCAGGCCTTTCTTGAGATGGGCCGCCGCGGCCTTGTCGCCCTGCGGATAGCCGACGATGAGATCGTCGAAGGCGTCGATCGCCTCCTCGAACTTCCGTTGGCTGTAGCGGCACTCGCCGATCCAGTACAGGGCGTTGTCGGCCAGGGGGCTCTCTGGGAACTGCTGGCGGTAGAGCTTGAAGCTTTCGACGGCCAGGTCGTAGTTCCCCTTGAGATAATCGTTGTAAGCCACGGAGTAGGCTTCCTGGGGGGACATCGTCGGGACCGGGGCCGGGGCCGGCGGAGCCTTGGGTTCGGGCCCGGGTTTGGCCGCCGTCTGAGGGGCCGGCTTCCGGTCCTCGCCGGCACCGCCGCCGGCGGCGGCCGCACCCGCGGCGGCCCCGACGGGCACCGCGGCCGAGGGCCGGGCGGCCAGGTCGGCCGAGATCTTCTGAAGCTCGAGGGTCAGCTGGTCGAGCTTGCGGACGATGTCCTGGTACTGGGCGGGGAGCGCTCTCGAGCCTTCCTGAGCCTCGGCCTGGCCGGCCATCGATTGACGGAAAAGGTCGGTCAGGATCTTGAGCTGGTCCTGGAGGGCCTTGATGACCTCGGCGTTCTGGTCGGCCAGGTCGCGGAGCTCCTGGACCTGCTGCTTGAGGATCTGGACGTCGTCGTAGACGACCTCGATGGCCTTCTTGCTCTTATCCTGTCCGGCCGCGGCCAGGGCCAGGACCACGAGCAAGAAGGCCCCGAGTCGAGCGCGTCGCAAGTCTTACTTCTCGATGACGAGGAACTGGGCGCGCCGGTTCATCTGCCAGGCGCTCTCGTCGTGCCCGGGGTTGACCGGCTGGCTCTTGCCGTAGGAGATGATCTTCATCCGGTCGCCGGCGATGCCCGACGAGAGGAGATAGTCCTGGGCGGCCTTGGCCCGCTTCTCGCCGAGGGCGAGGTTGTATTCCTCGGTGCCGCGCTCGTCGCAATGGCCTTCGAGGAGGATCTTGACGGTCTTGAACTTCTTCAGCCAGCCCGCGTTCCCGTCCAGCGTGCCCCGGGCGTCGTCGCGGATGAGGGCCTTGTCATAGTCGAAATAGACGGTCCCGAGGGGCTTTTCCCGGTTGATCTGGTCGAGCGATTTCTGGAGGAACAATTCCTCTTCCGTCAGCTGGGGTTCCTGGACGACGGGCGGTTCGACCTTTTCGACCTTGGGCTGTTCCTGGACCTGCGGGGGGGGCGGGGGAACTTCCTTGGGTTTCTTCTTGCAGGCGACGGCGAGGGAGAAGATGAGCACGATCGCGAGCGAGTAAATGATCAGCTTTTTCATTGAGCCTCCTAAAGGAATCGCGTCTCGGGCCTTCGGGGCCGGCGGGGTGACGCTGTTTTCCAGCTTTCTTATACCCCGTATCAGGCGGACATGTCAATACGTTATTCCCCTGATCTCGCCAATTTCCCCCCTTAAGGCTACTCCTAGAGAGTGAAGGGGCGAGCCCCGGGGGCGAGCCGACCGCTGAATCCTATGCCCGGGATGTCGTCGACGCGAGCGCGGGAACTTCTGGGATGGCGATGCGGCCCCGGCGGCGAAGGCCGTGGGAGAAGGGGCCGAGGGGTATCCCGGAGTGAGCATCAAGCGGTGAATTAGCCGTCATCGGGACGGAGACCTAAGAACGGGCTCCGGCCCGGGACGGCGTGAAGATTCACCGCAGCGAACGGAGCGGATCCCCGAGGTCCCTCCACGGCCGGATCAAGGTTGCAGGAGTCCGAGGCCTCCGATCGCGAACGGAGAGGATATCCTAATCTGTCCAGGCGGGGAGCTTGTTCTCGCCCCGGTCGGTCAGCCGCCGGAGGTTGGCCCCGTCGTAGTCGACGGTGTAGAGCTGGATCGAGCCCGAGAGGTTGGAGGCGAAGACGAGGTGGCGGCCGTCGGGCGACCAGCTCGGCGACTCGTTGCGGACGTTGTTCTCGGTGATCTTGCCGATCTGGTTGGTCCGGAGGTTGAGGACATAGATGTCGAAGGAGTTATCGACCCGGGAGACGAAGGCGATCCGCTCGCCCGTCGGGGCCCAGGCCGGCGCGTCATGGTAGTTGCCGCCGAAGCTGGCCTTGCGGACGTTCGAGCCCTCGGCGTCCATGATGTAGATCTGGGGCGTGCCCTGACCGAGCCGGTCGGTCGTGAAGGCGATCTCGCGCCCCGTGGGCGACCAGGACGGCGCGGTCTCGATGGCGGCGTTGAAGGTCAGACGCTTGGTCTTCTTCGTCTCGAGGTCCATGACGAAGATGTCGGCGTTGCCCTCTTCGGCCATGGTCGAGCAGAAGGCCAGCTTCTTGCCGTCGGGGGAGAAGGCCGCCGAGTAGCTCGTGCCCTTCGTGGCCACCACGGACTCCGTGCCCTCGTAGATGTTGCGCAGGTAGAGGCCCGCGTTGCCGGCCCGGTACGAGGTGAAGGCGATCGTCCGCTGGTCCGGCGACCAGGCCGGCATGTAGTCCTTGATCTTGTTGAACGTGATCCTCGTCGGGTTGGCCCCGTCGTAGTCCATCATGTAGATCTCGTCGTTGCCGTCGCGGTTGGAGACGAACGCGATCTTGGTCGTGAAGATGGGCTTCTCGCCGTGGAGCTTGAGGAGCTCGTCGGCCATCTTGTGGGCGACGAGGCGCAGGCCGTTCTTCTCGGCCTGGTAGCGCTTGCCGACGATGAAGCGCTCGCTCTTGACGTCGTAGATCTTGCCGTCGAAGACGATGCGCCCGCCGTCCTCCCGGACCTCGCCGGTGACGAGGAGCCGGGCCTGGATGGAATCCCAGTCCTTGAACTGGATCTTGTCCGGGTCGAGGCCCCGGATGTAGGCGTAATACTCCTTGGGCAGGAGCTGGAAGATGCGGCTGTACTTGACGTCGTCGGACAGGGCCTGGCGGATCTCCTGGGCGGCCGCCTGGGCCGTCGGCGAAGAGCCCCGGACGATGAAATCGGGCAAGGCCAGCGGGATCATGGGCATCCCTTCGCTGATCTTCAGGACGACCTCCTGCTGGGCGAAGGCCCCGGACGCGAAGAGGACCATCAGGCCGATGAGGAGCTTCTTGGTGTGTGTCATTTGGCGTGCTCGAAGACGAGAGTGATCCCGAGGTACTGGCCGTCGTACTCGTTCGGTAGGGGGGCGAAGGGCGCCGCGGTCTGGATGGCCCGGCGGGCCGAGAGGTCGAACGATTCGACCCCGCTCGAAACATCGATCTTGACGTCGGAGATCTGGCCGTTCTTGTAGATGCGGAAATAGACCTGGGTCTGCAGGACGCCGCCGACGCCGGGGTCGACGAGGGCCTGGAACCAGTTGGCCGTGATCTTGTCCGAGATCATCTGGAGGTAGAACTGGAAGGGGAAGCCGGCGACGCCGAAGGGATCGCCCGCGCCGGCCCCGGTGCCGCCGCCGATCCCCCCGCCGGTCCCGCCGCCGCTGCCGCCGGCGCCAGTGCCGAAGCGCAGGCCGAAGCCGGAGCCGCTCGAGGCCGTTCCCGCCGCGGCGTTCGCGGCGTCGGCCGCCGCAGCCGTCGCGGGCTCGGGCTTGGTGATGGCGGCCTTCTTGTCCGGCGCCTTCTTCGACGTCTTCGGCTTGTCCGCCGGGTGGGTCATGGAGCTCCCGGGCTCGGATTTGATCTTGGCGGGCACGGTCAAGTCGCGCAGGGCCGGCTTCTTCGGCGCCGGGAGGGGCTCCGTCTTGGGCGCGACGCTGCCGCCCCCGCCTCCGGTCCCCCCGCCTCCGCCGCCGCCCATGAAATTGACGTACTGGACGAGGCCCTTCTGCGGCGCCCGCGAGAACGAGGGCGAGGCGATGACGAGGATGAACAGGCCGACATGGAGGATGGCGGACAGGACGACGGCGCGTTTGAAAGCCTGAGGCAAAGCCAGCCGCACGGGGCTCATTTCTTCTTGTCTTTGACGTCGATGGGCTCGGTCAGGATGCCGATGAGCTCGACCCCGGCCTTCTTGGTGATGTCCATGATGCGGACGACGACGCCGTAGGGCAGGTCCTTGTCCGCCTGGAGGTAGACGACCTTCTTGGGCTTGTTGGTGAAGTACTCGGTCAGCCGGCGCTCGAGCAGGTTGATGTTGATCGTCGAGTCGCCGATATGGACGTACTGGTCCTTGGTGACGGTCAGGGTCAGCCCTTCTTCGGCCGGCTTGGTGTCGGTCTCGGCCTGGGGCAGGTTGATGCCGATGCCCGACTGC
>JAPKZE010000196.1 GCA_026393955.1 Candidatus Aminicenantota bacterium | reverse complement strand
AGGTCCTGAAGGGCTTGGGGATCGAGGCCCTTGATCAACGGTACGGGCAGGATGGACGTGCGGAAGTCCTCGAGGGCCATGCGGACGTAATCGTCGAGCCGCATCCGCGCCGCGGCCGCCGGTTTGGCGGGGTACCAGACGTAGATCCTCATCGGGCGCGCCGCCGCGCTTCCGCCTCCGGCGGTGGGGAACGAGCGGGATGCGTCAGAGGTCTCGATCAGCCTGAAGCCAGGCGTGAACGGACCGGCTGAAAGAGCGCCCCAGAATCGGGTCTCCCCGGCCCGGAGGGTTCCTGCCGAGAGCCAGAGGATCGTCAGACCGCAAAGGACCTTTACGTTCTTCATCGGTTCCCTCCTGGGCGATCGACGTGAGCGTGTTTACGGAAAGGTGAGTAGCAACTTGCGTGCCAGGGAGGTCTGCCGTTCCCCCGTATCGCCGACAGCCGGCCGCCCCCCGGGGCACGGCCACGCGCGCTACAGCCGTCGGCGGGTCGAGCGGAAGTCCCAGGTCAGCTGATAGGTGATCTCCCGGAGCAGCTCGTCCAGGGCTTCGTTCTTGTCTCTTGCGGTGAACACGGGAACTCCGCCGTCCAACCCGACCGAGCCGACCGTGCCCTCGCGGGTGACGGACCGTGTCCAAAGCGTCGCTCCGTTCTTGCAGGAAACGAGCCGGACCTTGATGGACATGTCGACCGTCGCCCGGGCGAACAGGCTTCCGTTGAGCGGAGCGAGCACGTCGACCTGGGGCTTGACCTTCGTCACCTGGACCTCGCCGGTGAAGAACGCGTCGAGCTCCTGCTTCTGCCCCAGGGCCAGGGCGGCGTCGCGGTCGAACGCGGTCTTGCCGAGGTCCGCCAGGACGGACGCGGAAGGCCCGAGCTCGATGACCGGCACACCCTGGGCCGCGTTGACCCTCTGGAGGAAGTGCTGCGTCGCCGCGGCGTCGAGATCGCCCTTGGCATTGTCCGCGTTCAGCATGACCAGGCCGATCGTGCCCATCGCCGTGAGGTCCACGGCCGGTGGATCGACGACATACTTGGCGGAGCTGCAGGCTGCGACGGCGGCGAGGGCGAGGATGAATGCGACGTGCTTCGTTTTCATGTCGGGTCTCCTTGGCGGCTCGGGCCTCGGCCCGGATCTTCCTTGGATTTAGTCGCAGGAGACGCTTGTTTTCCTGAGGAATCGGGGACCGGCAGCCGGGAAAACCTTATCGGACGAGATGGAACGCCGTCTGGCGGCCGGCCAGGAAAAAGGCCCGTTCGCCGTCGAACAGGATGTCCTGCTCGAGAGGCAGGCGGAAATCCGCGCCCCATTTCGGGACCGGGGCGGTGACGCTCAGCTCGCAGACGAACGTGCTCATGGGGACGAGCTTGACGTCGCCGCGCCCGACGTTGTTGACCTGCTCCCAGGGCAGGCCGATGAGCGGGCCGGGCTCGTGGAGGAACAGCCCGAGCGAGTGCGAATAGACGCGCGGGCCGGGGATCGCCGACTCGCGGGCTTTCTTGAGGATGTTGCCGAGCAGCTCGTTCCCGGTCAGCCCGGTCTTGAACTCGCCGCAATAGATGTCCTGGAGACGGTTGGCCTCGGCCATGAGCTTTTTGAACGTCTCCGGCGCGTCCGTTTCGCCGGGCCGGAGGACATAGGCCATCTCCTGGTGGTCGCTGTTCCAGCGCATGTACTTGATCCCGACGTCGCAGTGGAGCAGGTCGCCCGGCCGGATGATCTTGTCGTCCTTGCCCCACTTCTCGACGTCCTTCGGCGACCGGCCGCGGATCGAGACGAAAGGACTGAAGGACACCTTGAGACCGAGGTCGGCGACGCGCTGCCAGTAATACCAGCGCAGGTCCTCGGCCGTCGTCTGGCCGACCGTGACCACCTTGGAAGAGAACATGTCGGCGATGATCGAGCGCGACAGGGCCGCGGCCCGCTCCATGACCTCGACCTCTTCTTCAGTCAGCGTTTCCGCCCAGAGCGTCACCAGCG
>JAPKZE010000341.1 GCA_026393955.1 Candidatus Aminicenantota bacterium | reverse complement strand
AGCCGATCTCGAGGATGCGGTCGATCCGGAAGGTGCGGCCGGCGCCGCGTTTGTGGCAGTAGGCGCGCAGGCCCTCGAACTTCTTGCCGTGGTACTCCATCGTCTCGACCGCCTCCGGGGTGATGCGGCGGCGGGTCTTGGTGTCGTCGGGCTTGAGGTAGACGATCTCGAGCTCGCGGCCGTCGCTGATGGCTTCCTGCAGGATCGCCCGTTTCTCGGCGGCGGGGAGCGCCTCCTCGGCCTTCTTGTACTGGAACCGGGTCAGGAAGCGGACGATGCGCCAGTCCATCCAGATGTGGTTGCGGTGGATGGGCGTCCGCAGAACGAGGCCCTCGAACGACGTGCAGCGGCTGAGGGCGACGTAGACCTGGCCGTGGGCGAAGGCGCCGCGGCCGATGTCGACGACGACGCGGTCGAAGGTCTTGCCCTGGCTCTTATGGATGGTCACGGCCCAGGCCAGGCGCAGGGGATACTGGGTAAACGCGCCGACCGACTCCGATTCGATGCGATCGGCCTTGGCGTCGTACTGGAAGCGGAAGAGCTCCCAGGTGGCGGGGGTGAGGTCGACGTCGTCGCCGTCCGGGAGCTCGACCGTGACGATGTCGTCGCCGTCCGCGTCCTCGGACTTGCGGATGCGGGAGACGCGGCCGATCGTGCCGTTGACCCAGCGGCCCTTGCGGTCGTTGGTGAGGAGCATGACCTGGGCGCAGGCCTTGAGCTCGAGGGCCTCCTCGGTCGGGAGCGAGCGGCGGTCGAACTCGCCTTCGATGAAGCCCTCGTAGCGGCGGGCGCGGCCGGGGAGAGACGCGAGCTTCTCGCGGTTGCGGGCGGCGGCCAGGTCGTTGGTGCTCGTCAGCGTGATGTAGAACTCGTCCTCGGGCGGGGTGAACTCGGGATCGCAGCGGCTGTTGAGGTGGTCGATCTGGATGTCGTCGACCGAGCGGTTGCGGATGGCGTTGAGGAGGGCGATGAACGCGGCGTCGTTCTGCCGGTAGACCTTCTCGAGCTCGATGAAGTCCATGGCGAAATCGGGCTCGGCGAAGACGCGGGCCGAGAAGAAGTAGGGCGATTCGTAGCGGGCCGCGGTGAGGGCCGGGGCGGGCGAGGGATCGGCGCACGGGCCGAAGCCGCGGCGGAGAGAGAGGGGGTCCGGGGCGAAGAGGCCCTTCTCCTGGCCCGTGACCACGGGCGGCAGCTGGTAGAGGTCGCCGATGAAGATCATCTGCAGGCCGCCGAAGCGCTCCTTGGGGCGGGGGCCGTTGAGGCGGAGGAACTTCTCGACGCAGTCCATGAGGTCGGCCCGGACCATGGACACCTCGTCGATGACGATGGCGTCGAGTTTGCTGTACAGGGCGGCGCGGTCGGCGGACTTGCCCCGGCCTTTCGAGAGCTTGCGGACGGCCTCGGGCGTCACGTCGGGCTTGAAGCCGAAGAACGAGTGGATGGTCTGGCCGCGGACGTTCAGGGCGGCGACGCCGGTCGGGGCCAGCACGGCGACGCGCTTGAGCGTCTGGCCGCGCCAGAGCTCGAGGAGCGTCGATTTGCCGGTCCCGGCCTTGCCGGTGATAAAGACGTGGCGCTGGGTGCCCTCCATGACGTCGAGGGCCCGCCGGAAGCCGGGATTGATCTCGATCTTGGGCGCGGGCGACTTGGCCTTCCCGGCGCTCTTGCTGGTCATTCCGGCATTCTGCCCAATTCGCGTTGGAGATGCAAATCGAGAGACGCGCGGACGCCCGGCTTTTTCTCGCCGGCCCGGTGCGTCTGCAGGCCGTCGAGGCGATCAGAAGTAAAAGGCGCTGAGCTCTATCAGAACTGTTTGGGGCAGAGGATGCGTGCCACCGCCGCGCCCAGAACCGCGCACAGGGCGACCGTGATGACGTAATGGCCGATCATGAATCCGTTCTTCAGCCCGATCACCAAGCTCCAGGCCACTCCGCAGGCGACCGCGACGAATGACCCGATCCAGCACTTGAGGCTGAGCTTGGGGCAGGGATAGATGATGGCCGCCACGTTTCCGCCGGGTGGGCTGGGGGCAACGATCCTTCCGCAGTGAACGACCCACGAGCTGAGCAGGAGCCCCGCGCTCCACCAGCCGAGGATCATGAGGATCCACAGAGCAATTCGCATCTAGACCTCCTTCATGAAATAGCTGAGATACGGCCCCCGATCTTTTGTTCGAGGGCCTTCGCTTCGTCCGCTCTTCCCGTCGCCCTCAGAAGGGCGGCGTATTCCCGGGCCGCTTCCCGGTATTCGAGGCTCGCAGGCGAGAGCTCGGAGCCGATGAGCTCCAGGGCCTTCTTCAGCTTCGTCTCGGCTCCGGCGAGATCCTTGTCCTCGTGGAACAGGTGCCAGCCCCGTTCGGCCAGGACCATCCCCCAGAGCGTCTCGTCGCTTTCGCCCTTTTTCTCGCACAGGGCTTCGGCCCGTTCGAGGTGCTTCAGGGCCTCCTCGCGCTGGCCTTGGAGCCGGCCGCACTTCGCCAGCCCCAACAAGGGTTCGGCGGCCCCGAAGCTCTCGGGCCCGGGCTCCTTCTCGACGATGGCCAGAGAACGGGCGAAGCTCGTCCGCGCCTCATCGACCCTTCCCACGGCGACCAGGAAAGCGCCCAGCGAGTAAAGCGGATGGGCGACCCTGATATTTTCGACCCCGAAGGCCTTCTCCGTATTGGCAATGGACCGCCGGCAGAACGACTCCGCCTCGGCCGTCCGCCCTTGAATGAGGCAGATATCGGCGATGTTGCCGAAGAGCGACATCAATTCCGCGGAGTCGGGACCGTAGGTTCCTTCGATGATGCCCACGGCCCGCCGGTAAGACCGCTCGGCGGCGTCGAATCGGCCCTGCCGGTGGTCGAGCGTCCCCAGCGAGAAATAGCATCTGGCCAGGTCGGGATGGCCCTCTCCCAGGGCCTTGCGGCGGATGGCCAAGGCCGTCTCGGTGTCGGCCCACGCTTCGGCCCACTGGCCTTGGTATTCATGAAGGAGCGCGAGACTGTCGTAGGCGTCGGCGACGCGCGGATGTTCGGGGCCGTAGACCTTTTCCCGGATGGCCAGAGAGCGACCGTAGTAGCTTTCAGATTCCTTGAACCGCCTCAGCCAGAGGCAGAGGCCGCCCAAGCTGCTGAGGTTGTCCGCAACATCCGGGTGGTCGGGACCGAGTGTCTTCTCCAGGATGGCCAGCGACCGCTTGTAGATGCCTTCCGCTTTCTCGAACTGGCTGTCGTTGTAGTAAAGCCAGCCGAGGTCGAGGAGGCTGCGGGCCACGTCGGGATGGTCGGGACCAAGGGCCTTTTCGCGGATCTCGAGAGACTGCTTGTAGAGCGCTTCGGCGTCGGCGAGCTCGGTCAGCTCGAAATGGATCTCCCCGAGGCCGAGCTGGGCCTCGGCGATGAGCGGGTCGCCGGCCGGGAGGGCCTTGGTTCGGATGTCGAGTCCCCGTTGGTAGAGGGATTTGGCGTCTTGGAACTTGCCCTGTTTCTGGCGGAGGGCGGCGAAGTTAAGGAGGCTTTCCGCGACTTGGAGGTCGGATGGGCCGAGGTTCTTTTCGCGGATGTCCAGGGCCCCGGCGATCAGGGGCTCCGCCTGGGGGTAGAGCCCGAGCTTGGCGAAGACCGTCCCGATCGTGTCCATCATCCGGGCTTTGGTGAGCGGCTGCTTCTCGAGGCCCTGGCCGATCTCCTTGGCGCCCTTGTCCAGGACCTCGCGGGCCGTGATGGTGTTGCCCCGGGCCTCCCCGGGGTCGGAGACCGAGAACAGGTTGACCATGAACTTGACGACGTTCGTGGCCTCGTCGCGGGCCTGGAGGGCCTCCCGGCGCTGGCGGCCGAGGTCGACGGTGTACTTGACGCCGGCCAGGACGAAAGCGAGAGCGACGCCGCCGACGAGGGCCCGGCGCAGGCGCCGCTTCGGCTTGTCCCGGATACGGACGAGACGCTCCACGGTCTCGACCGCCGTCGGCCGGGCCGCCGGGCTGAGGGACTTGAGACGGTTGATCAGGTTCGTCAGGTCCGACGGGAGGCCGGCCACGGGCAACGACCGGCCTTTTTTCGCTCCTTCGAAGATCTTGGCCCGGTCGTCGGTGTCCACGTGGCAGGGCCGCTCCGTGAAGATCTCCTGGAGGATCAGCCCGAAGGAATACATGTCGCTCGCGGGGGTGGCGCGGTCGCCGCGGGCCTGCTCCGGGCTCATGTATTGGGGCGTGCCCATGATCGCGCCCTGCTCGGTGGGCAGGGAGTCGGAGAGGACATCGGAGGGGCCGGCGGACGGGCGCGACGGCGTGTCGATGGTGATCGTGCGGCCGGCGGCGATCTCGGAGGGAAGGGGCGCCCAGCCCTCGTCTTCGGCATGGCCCTCGCCGAAGGTGTCGACCGCGTCGTCCGCGAGCGCCTCGGGGCCGGGTCCGAGGAACCGGGCCAGGCCGAAATCCAGGACTTTGACCTCGCCCTCGGGCGTCAGCTTGATGTTGGACGGTTTAAGGTCGCGGTGGACGATCCCCTTGCCGTGGGCGACTTCGAGGACGCCGGCGATCTCCAGGGCGATCCTGATCTTGGCGGGCTTGTCGAGCCCGTCGCGGAAGGCCTCGGCCAGCGTCCGGCCCTCGATGAGCTCCAGGACGAGGAACGAGGTGCCTTCGCTTTCGACGAAGTCGTGGATCTGGCAGATGTGCGGGTGCTCGAGCCGGGACAGGGCCCGGGCTTCGCGGAGGAAGCGGGACT
The DNA here is from genome assembly GCA_026393955.1 of Candidatus Aminicenantota bacterium. Taxonomy (GTDB): domain Bacteria; phylum Acidobacteriota; class Aminicenantia; order Aminicenantales; family Saccharicenantaceae; genus RBG-16-66-30. Next base: position 605 of record JAPKZE010000341.1, on the reverse strand, counting down.
TCATGGCGGGCGTCAGCTGGGCGGCGGGGGCGATGGACTTGACGGCGACTTTGCGCTGGAGGGTGTCGTCGAAGCCCCGGTAGACCTCGCCCATGCCGCCGCGCCCGATGAGGCCCTCGATGCGGATATGGCCGACGTTCCTGCCGATCAAAGACATCGTCCCGACCCCCTATCGAGCCGAAATTCAGGCCAAGGCTCTTAAGGCCGGCCTCCAACGCGCGTGGGTCGTCGAGTTGACGCGGTTTTAGCTCTCCCCCGTATGGAGGTTGTTTATCACAGGCAAAACGGCGGCGTCAATAGCGTCAATAGCGCTTCCGCATGCCGCCGAAGCCGGGAGCGGTCTCGATCTTCAAATTCGGCTCAGCTTGGAGCTGACCAGGCGGTTCAAGCTCACTCCCTGCTCAGCCGCTTTCAGCGCCAGGTCCCGATGGACGTCGGGGGGAACGCGGACGACGAATTTTCCGCTGAAATTCCGGCCCGCGATCGGCGCGGGCGGGACCTCGCCGCTCTTTTTCATGTCCTTGATGATGTCACCGACGGTCCTGCGGATCCCTTGGAGAGCAGCTTCGGGGGTTTTATCCAACCAGCTGAGACTGGGGAATTCA
>JAPKZE010000333.1 GCA_026393955.1 Candidatus Aminicenantota bacterium | reverse complement strand
TCCTCGAGGAAGGGCCGGACGACCTTGAGCAAGGCGGTCTTTTCCAGCGCGGAATCGCCGTCCACGGCGCAGAACAGGGGGTAGCGCGAGATGTTCAGGCCGGCGTTCATGGCGTCGGCTTTCTTCCCGTTGGCCTTATCGACGACGACGAGCTTGGGGTGGAGGGCCGACCGGAAGATGCCGCGAACGGGCTTGGTCGGCAGGGATTTCCGGAAGACCGTCTTGGACAGATTGAGGCCGAAGGCCTCCGTCAGCCTGGCCAGGGTGTCGTCGGTCGAGCCGTCGTTGACCACAATGACCTCGAAGACGGGGTAGCGCAGGGACAGGAGCGAGCGGACGCTCTCGACGATGCCGTGGCCCTCGTTGAAAGCCGGGACGATGACCGAGATGGGCTTGACGATGGGCATGCGGAAGATCTCGCCGAAGCGGACGAAGGTGACCAGGCGGCGGTAGCGGAGAATGCCCGCGAGCGACAGGAGGTTGAAGAGGAAATAGAACGTATTGAGGAGCAGGAAATAGGCCAGGATGACGGTGTCGATCCCGTGGTCGAGGACGTGAAGGATGTCGGTCACGCCGCGCCCCCCGTCAGGACGACCGTGTCCAGGACCATGGCGGCCATGTCCGCGGCATAGCGGTCCTCCTGCTGACGCGAGACCTCCTGGAGCTGGACGATGCCCACCAGGCCCAAGGCGGCCAGCCCGAAGCCGGCGTTGTAGCGGACGTGCCAGTGCGGGGAGAAGAGGCCCTTGACCAGGAGGGGGACGGTCTGCCAGTCCTGGAGGCTGCCCAGGCTGCGGAGGGCCTGGGCCTGAACCTCCCAGGCGGGGTCGGCGGCCAGGGCCATGAGCGTTTTGACCGAGCCCGGCACGAGCAGGTGTCCCAGGGCCCGGGCCGCCCGGATGCGGAGCTCCCTATCGGCGTGCCGGGCGTAGAAGACGATGTCGGGATAGAGGCCGCGGAGGAGCAGCCGGCCGGACATCTCGATGAGCAGGCCTGTCTTCTCCGGCGGCAGCGTCTTGTCCAGGGAGGTCCGGACGAACGGCTCGATGCGCGGGCCGAGGCAATAGAAGATGTTCGAGTAGGCGTAGAGGTTGGGCTGCGGGTCTTTCTCGAAGAGATCGAAGATCTGGCCGAGCGTGTCCCGGGAGGCGATGCCGGTCAGGGCGTTGAGGGCGGCCAGCCGGACGATGGGCTTGTCGTGGAGGAGCTTGACCAGGTTGAGGGCCTCCTCGGGCCGGGAGAAATCGACGAACAAGCGGACGTTCTGGAGCCGGGTCGCCAGGAAGGGCGAGCCGAGCTCGCGGAGGCAGCGGCGGCGGATGGACCGCTCGAAGATCGTTTTCAGGGGCTCGAGGCAGTTGCCGACGAGGGCCTCGCGGTAGGCGACGAGGACCCTTTTGAGGACGCGGGGCCGGGCCCGGTGCTTGCGGGCGAAGACATGGGCCGATGCGATGGGCGAGGGTGCGGTCAGGACTTCGAGAAGGTCTTTCTCCATGACCTCGTAGGCCGCTCGGTCCCGGCGCTCCCGGGCTTGGATCACCAGGCGCCGCAGGAAGATGAACAGGAACAGCGACGAAGACAGCAGGAGGAGATAGGCGAAGCTATAGAGGACGACGGTCGAGAGCACGATCGCACCTTTCCTTGAGGATCTTCCGGACCGTGGCCACGAGGATCTGGGGCGAGAACGGCTTGATGATGTAGTCGGCCCCCTCCTCGAGGCCTTTGACGATGGCCGCCTCTTCGCCCAGCGTGGACAGCATGAGGACCGGGATCGAGACCGTTTCGGGCGACTTGCGGAGAAGCGACATGATCTCGAACCCGTCCAGCCCGGGCACGACCGCGTCGATGATGAGCAGGTCGGGCCGGCCGCTCCGGGCCCTGGCCAGGCCGTCGTTCCCGTCGGCGGCCTTTTCGACGATGAACTCCTCCTTGCGAAGGAAATGGGAGATGATGTTGCGCGTCGTCGGGTCGTCGTCGACCAGGAGGACCTTGGGGATGGCCCGCTTCGCGGCGCCCGGCTCGCCCGCGAGGAGCCGCCCGGCCTGCGAAGCGCGTCGGATCTCCGCGTCGACGTCGAGGACGGGCGTCCCCGGGGGGGCCGTGCCGCCGGTCTTGGCCAGGAGGTCCTTCAGCTCGAGCAGGGTCCGGAGCTGGACCTCGACGATCTCGGCGAGCATGGTCCGGTGCCGTCCGATGCGGCGGACGGCGTCCTCGACGGCCCGCAGGCGCGAACCGATCTCCATAGTGTCCGTCACGGTGTCCTTCACTCTAGGTTTCTCCAGGCCGGTCCCATGCTACCGGGAGCGGCCTGCCCGGGCCATCCCTTATGGTGGGGAAGAGCTGGGTGAATTTCGGCCCGGGGGGTTGGTCCCTAGAGGCGGTCCGGCCTCACCCCTTCCGGTGAGGGCGTCCGGGGCGGGGGAACTTTGGACGGCGGGCCTGCGTCTCTAGGATGTAGACACCCGGTGTCCGCCTCTGGTACAGTAATCGAGAGGGACTGGCCCTCTCGGACCTTGAAAGGAGCCTGATCATGAAAAATTCCCTGCGTCTCCCCGTCATCGCCCTGGCCGCCCTCGCCCTGCTGGCCGGAACGGCCCTGGCCCAGGCCCCCAAGAAGGCCGATGTCGTCGGCGCCTGGCTCGGCTCGGCGGTCGTCGGCGACGACGGCACCCAGGTCGATATCACCGTCGTCATCGAGAAGGCCGAGGCCGGCTATTCCGGCAAGATCAGCGACGCGACCGGCATGGTCCCGGAGACGCCGCTCCGGCAGATCGTCTTCAAGGACGGTAAGCTGAGCTTCGAGTTCGACCTGGCCCAGGGCATGGATACGGCGCTCATCAAGATCGATCTCACCCTCGAGGCCGAGACCCTCAAGGGCGCCTGGTACGACCCCGACGGGAACTCGGGGGCGATCTCGCTTGCGCTGAAGAAATAGGCGCCCCGGTCCGGGTCCCTGGCGTCGTCCGAGGAGGGGACTTGGATTCGTCCCCCTCCCGTGATATAAAATCCAGCGAGGAACGATTTTGAGCGCCAACGTCTATGACGAGCTCAAGGAGCGCGGTTTCGTCGCCCAGGTCTCCGACGAGGAAGCCGTCCGCAAGATGCTCGCGGCCGAACGGGTGACTTTCTACGTCGGCTTCGACAGCACGGCCACCAGCCTCCACGCCGGGAGCCTCGTCCCGATCATGGCCATGGTCCATCTCCGTCGGGCCGGCCACCGGGCCATCGCCGTCGTCGGCAGCGGAACGACCATGGTCGGCGACCCCAGCGGCAAGACCGAGATGCGCCAGATGCTCGAAGAGGCGACCATCCGGGCCCAGGGCCAGGCCATCCTGATCCAGCTCGCCCGCTATCTCCATTTCGACGGAACTTCGGCCATCGCCGTCGACAACGCCGACTGGCTCCTGCCGCTTCCCTACATCTCCTTCCTGCGGGATATCGGCCGGCACTTCAGCGTCAACCGGATGCTGGCGGCCGAAGCCTACAAGCTCCGTCTGGAGAAAGGCCTGTCCTTCATCGAGTTCAACTACCAGCTCCTCCAAGCCTACGACTTCCTGACCCTCTTTCGCGAGTACCACTGCACGATGCAGATGGGCGGGGACGACCAGTGGGGGAACATCCTGGCCGGGGTGGACCTCATCCGCCGGGTCGAGGGCGGAGCGGCCGAGGCCCTGACCTTCCCCCTCCTGACGACGGCCTCGGGGGCCAAGATGGGCAAGACCGCCCAGGGCGCCGTTTGGCTGGACGGCGCGCTCTTCAGCCCCTACGATTTCTACCAGTACTGGGTCAACTGCGACGACCGCGACGTCGGACGCTTCCTCCGCATCTTCACCCTGCTGCCGCTCGAGGAGATCCGGCGCCTCGAGGAGCTCAAGGACAGCGGCATCAACGAGGCCAAGCGCGTCCTGGCTTTCGAGGCGACCAAGATCACCCACGGCGAGCTCGAGGCGGAAAAGGCCCGCCAGGCGGCCGCCGCCGCGTTCGGCAAAGTCGGGCCTGCCGGGGGCGCCACCGGTGCAAAATCGGATGTCATCGGCGACATCACCGTACTCCCGACGACGGCCGTGCCCCGGTCGCGGCTCGAGGCCGGGATCGCGCTCGCCGGCCTCTTCACCGAGGTCGGCCTGACGCCCTCCCGGAAGGAGGCCAAGCGGATGATCGAGCAGGGCGGCCTTTACGTCAACGACGAGCGCATTGATTCGATCGAGCGCCTTCTGACCCTCAAGGACCTGGGACCCGACGGGGGCCTGCTGCTCAAGGCCGGCAAGAAGAAGGTCCACCGCATCGTCCCGGCCGATTGAGGCCGGGCCCTTCGCCGTTTGCGCCCCGGGGAAAATTATGCTTTACTAGCGGGGAATTTGCCGTGATCAAGGAGAATCGAATGAAGCAGATCCTGACCGTTATCATGGTCTCCGCCCTGGCCGTGTCCGCCTGTGCCCAGAAGGGGGAGACCGTCACGCTCAAGGAGGGCACGCCGGCCTACGCCCTGGCCAAGGACCTGGCCGCGACGATGCCCGCCCTGGGTCCCGACAAGACGACCGTCGTCGTCGAGACCAAGGACTTCGTCATCACCTCCGCCGAGCTCATCGTGGCCGTTCGCGACAACATCGGCACCCGGGCCGACCAACTCAAGAGCGTGGACGCCGGACAGCTGAAGACCATCATGGAGCAGGCCGCGACGTCGCTGGCCGAGCGCAAGCTCCTCCTGGCCGCCGCGGCGGCCGCCAAGACGACCGTCCCGGCCGAGGAGCTCGAGAAGGCCCTCCAATCCGAATACTCCCGGGCCGGCGGCGAGCCGGCCTTCCTCGAGGCCCTGAAGACGGCCGAGATCTCGATCGATCACGTGAAGAAGAGCGTCCAGGAGACCCTCGTCATCAACAAGCTCCTCGCCGGCGTCGCCGAGAAGGGTGTCGCGGTCGGCGAGGACGAGCTGCGCAAGGCCTACGACCAGGAGACGGCCGGCGACAAGACCGCCTCGGTGCGCCACATCCTCATCCTGACCCAGGGCAAGAACGACCAGGAGAAGGCCGCGGCCAAGGCCAAGATCGAGGACATCCTGACCAAGGCCAAGGCCGGCGCGGACTTCGCCGAGCTGGCCAAGCAGTACTCCGAGGACGCGGGGTCCAAGGACAATGGCGGCCTGTACGAGAGCTTCCCGCGCGGCCGGATGGTCAAGCCGTTCGATGACGCCGCCTTCTCCGTCCCCGTGGGAGAGATCAGCGGCGTCGTCGAAACGACCTTCGGTTATCACATCCTCAAGATCGTCGACCGCCAGAAGGAGACCCGGTCCTTCGAGGAGATCCGTCCCGAGCTCGAGCAGCGCCTCAAGCAGCAGAAGCAGGGGACGCTCGTCGAGGACTACGTCAAGAGCCTCAAGGACAAGGCCAAGTTCAAGCTCGTCGCCCTGTGACGCCCGCAGGCCGTCCCTGAGACGGCCGCCGGCCATCACCTTTCGAGGGGGCCCCGGGGCCCCCTGTCGATTCCCCCCTGCCGGGGATTGCCCCGGACCGTCCCCGCCTTCACACTGGAACCATGAAAAGGCTCCGGACGGTCCTGGTGATCGGGCTGTTGGCCGGGCTGCTGGCGCCGCCGCCCGCCCGGGCCGACATCCGGATCGGCGTCAAGGCCGGCGGGAACGTGGCCCGCCCGACGGGGCTCCCGGCCTGGGACCCCTCGGCCAGCCTGAAGAGCAAGTCGGGCTTCACCGGCGGCGTCTTCCTGGCCCTCGACTACGGCCGGTACGTGACCCTCCAGTGGGAAGCGCTCTACACGATGAAGGGCGCCGTCTATACATCTCCCGACGACTCCGTCACCGAAACGCTCTCCGCCGACTACCTCGAAGTGCCCCTGCTCCTGAAGCTGAGGGTGCCCCTCGCGGTCATCCAGCCCTTCGTTTTCGCCGGGCCGACTGTCGGGTTCAAGCTCCAGGAAAAGCTCGAGACGAACGGCGAGGAGACGCCGGTCGCGGGAGCCATCCTGAAGAACAACGACTACGGCGCCATCTTCGGGGCCGGGCTGAACCTCGGTCCGAACTTCATGTTCGACGTCCGTTACAGCCAGGGCCTCCAGAGGGTCGTCGCCGTCGCCGAAGGGGATATTCCGGCCGGTTTCAGGAACGGCGTCTGGTCGATGAGTCTCGGCATCGTCTTCTGAACCGGCCCGGCTTCAAGACCGGCCGAGACGGACCTATCCGTTTTAATAACAAGGCGTTACGGGGAGGGCCGATATCTCGCCGGTCAGCGGACGTACAGATAGATGTAGTGCTTCTCGCCGTTCTCGTCCTCGACCGTTTCGGTCAGGACCTTTCTCTCTTCCCAGCCGGGGATCTCGTAGTTGTGGCAGATGACGCGGCTCTTCGGACGCAGCTGGGTCTCCAGGATGGGCCGCATCAGGGAGTTCGATTCGGGCAGGAGGTAGAGGCTGACCACGGTCGCCTCGGAGATGTCGGCTTTCGTGGCGTCCATGCCGATGAACTTGACCAGCCGCTCGACGCCCGCCGCCGCGGCGTTGCGCTCCGAATCCCGGATCATGGCCTTGTCGATGTCGATGCCGATGCCGCGGGTGCCGTAGCGGCGCGCCGCCGTGATGACGATGCGGCCGTCGCCGCAGCCGATATCGAAGAGCACGTCCCGGCCGGTGACCGAGGCCAGCTCGAGCATGCGGTCGACGACTAGACGACGTCCTTCGCGCCCGTGTTGAACTCGATCTCCAGGGCGGCGGCGGTGGGGAAGCGGTCGACGGCCCCCGGCGCGATCTCCCGGCCCTCGGCGGCCTCGGGCTTCCCGGTCGGGTAGATGCGGTAGCCGATCGGATGGGCGGTGACGTTGCGGACCGTCGTCTCCTTGAGCCGGAGCGTCTCGGCCGAAGGGGCCGGCCCGGCGGACGGTTCCCCCTGGCGGCGGCCGCAGGCCGGCGAGACGAGGGCGAAGAGGACGAGGAACAGGACCGGGGCGGCCAACGCCCCCATCTTTTTTGGCATCACGGGCGTATTATATCAAAACGGCCGTGAACCTCAATCGGGAAGCGCGTTGACGCGGCGGCCGGAATTCCTTAAAGTGAGGATCTTCTCATGAGACGCTTCGGCAGGATCGGGACGAACGGGCTCATCGCCCTGGCCGCGCTCGCTGGCTCCGCCTCCGCGGCCGCCGGCGGCGCCTTCTTCCGGCCCCTGCGGGTGTCCTCGCCCCCGGCCATCGACGGCCGTCTCGACGAGGCCGTCTGGCGCGAGGCCCCCTCGGTCGAACTGACCAAGACGTTCATCCCCGATTTCGGCCGGGAGGCCAGCGAGCGGACGGTCGCCTTCATGGCCTACGACGCCGAGAACCTCTACTTCGCCTTCAAGTGCTACGACCGGGAGCCCGACAAGATCAAGGCCGCCGTGGCCAACCGCGACACCATCCGGACCGACGACTTCATCTGCATCAATCTCGACAGCTTCAACGACCGGCAGTCCCTCTACGCCTTCTACGTCAATCCGTTCGGCATCCAGACCGACAGCCGCTACGCCAGCGGCAACGAGGATTTCAGCGTCGACTTCGTCTGGGCGAGCGCCGGCCGGATCGATGCCGACGGCTATACCGTCGAGATGGCCGTGCCGTTCAAGAGCATCCGCTACGCCGGGAAGAAGCGGGTGGAGATGTCCATCTTCTTCGAGCGCCGCGTCTCGCGCCGGGCCGAGCACAGCTCCTACCCGGCCCTCGACCCGGCCCGGGGCTACGCCTTCCTGACCCAGATGATGCCGCTCGAGCTCGAGGATATCAAGAAATACACGCTGCTCGAGATCCTGCCGGCCTACACCTACCGCGACGGCGCCGAACGCGTCGACGGCGTGCCCGTCGGGGCCGATGGCGTCCATGACGGCCATTTGACCGGGAAGCTGGGGATCACGTCCCAGCTCATCCTCGACGGGACATACAATCCCGACTTCAGCCAGATCGAGGCCGACGCCGGCCAGATCGACGTCAACCTCCGCACCGACCTCTATTTCCCGGAGAAGCGGCCGTTCTTCCTCGAGGGCAGCGAGATGTTCCGACTGTCGGGGACGTCGGGCATCGATCCCCTGAACGCGGTCGTCTACACGCGGACGATCATCGACCCGCGCCTCGGCTTCAAGCTCTCGGGCAAGGTCGGGAAGAAGGACACGGTCGCCTCCATCTTCGCCCTGGACGAATCGCCCTTCGGAGATCCTCTCTACGTCCCCGGGGACGACCGATACGCCGGCTTCGGCATCCTCCGCTACAAGCGGGCCATCGCGGACGACGGCTACCTCGGTGTGTTCTCCGCGGGCCGGGCCTACGGCGACGGCTTCAACGAGGTGGCCGGGGCCGACGGCCAAGTCCGGCTGACGAAGGCCAGCCAGATGAGCTTCCACGGCTTCGGGTCCTGGACCCGGCCCGAGGCCGGGGCTGCGACGGCGGGGGGTGCCGCGCTCGGCGCCGACTACCTTTACGACACCCGGGACATCGGCCTATCCGTCTCATTCTACGATATATCCGAGGATTTTGAGACGGACACCGGCTACCTGACCCGCCAGGGGGTGGCCGGCCTTCACGCCTCGGTGCTGCCGCGTTTCTACCCCAAGAGCCGCTTCTTCAGGAAGATCGTGCCCACTCTGACGGTCGCCGCCGTCAAGGACTTGCCGAGCGGGCTCTTCGAGACGAACGACGGGCTGGCCGTCACCGCGCTCCTGCCCGGCAACACGACCGTCCAGATGCTCGGCCGGTATTCGACGGAGGTGTACCTCGGCGAGCGCTTCGACACGAGCGGCGGCCTCGTCCAGGTCACGAGCCAGGTGACCAAGGCCTTCTCGCTCCGGGCGCTTTACTCCCGGGCCAACGCCATCCGCTACGTTACCGAGCCCTACCAGGGCTACGGCCACCGCGCCTCGGCCCAGCTGACCTTCAAGCCGTCGGAGAGGTTCGATCTGACGGCCAACCTGACCTACTCGGACTTCACCCGGCGATCCACCGGGGAGATGGAATACGATTACGCCATCTGGAGGGGCCGCCTCAGCTATCAACCGAACAAGTACCTCCAGTTCCGCGGCATCGTCGAGTACAACGCCTTCTACCGGGAGATGCTGACGGACTTCCTGGCCTCGTTCGTTTACATCCCCGGGACGGTCATCCAGTTCGGCTACGGATCGCTCTACGACCGGACCGAATGGGTCGAAGGCGAATACCGCGACGCGGACCGCTTCCTCGAGATGAAGCGGGGCCTGTTCTTCAAGGCCTCCTACCTCTGGCGGCTCTGACCGGCCCCGGGTGCATTTCCCGGACCGGCCTTGAAAAAGGCCCGCCGAAAAGCCATAATGGATTCGATACGATCATACATGACGGGCGGGTCGAACAAGCCTTCCGGCGGCGCCTCCGGGCGGGCCCGCGACTGGAGGTATTGATGGACCATCGGCTTTCATCCAAGCTCGCGGCCGGCGCCGCGCTCCTTTTTCTCACCGCCGGGCTGGCCCTGAGCCAGGCCGGGCGGGGCGTCGCCAGCATGGGCGGTGAATCTACAATCTTCGTGATTTTTGATGACCATATTTTGAGAATACGGTTGAAGAATTCAGAATTTGTTGAATGTAAGACGAATAAATTTTACATTTCTTCC
>JAPKZE010000442.1 GCA_026393955.1 Candidatus Aminicenantota bacterium | reverse complement strand
AGATGTCGCTGCGCCGGTCGAGCTCCTTGCCGCGGGCCTGTTCGGGGCTCATGTAGCTGAGCGTGCCCATGACCGCGCCGGGGATGGTCTGGACGCGGCCGCGGGTCAGGGTCCGGGAGAGATCGACGGGCAAGGCGGGCTCGTCGGAGATGGGCTCGACGAGCTTGGCCAGGCCGAAGTCGAGGAGTCGTGGGCCTTGGCCAGGCCCTCGGCGATCTGGACGGCGATCTCGATCGCGCCCATGAGGTCGAGCTCGCCGTCGGCGATGAGCCGGCTGACGGTCCGGCCGTCGACGTACTCCATGGCGATGAACAGGTTGCCGTCGACCTCGTCGATGTCGTAGACCTGGGCGATGGCCGGATGCGAGACGGCCGCGGCCGAGCGGGCCTCGAGCAGGAGGCGGCTCCGGCGTTCGGGGTTGGCCACCAGGCCGGGGGTGATCATCTTGAGGGCGACCAGGCGGTCGAGACGGGTGTCCCGGGCCCGGTAGACGACGCCCATGCCGCCCTTGCCGAGCTGGGTCTCGATCCGGTAATGCTTGAGGACAGTCCCGACCATGTGAGTATCCAATAGATATCATACGAGGGGACGGGGGTCAAACGTTCCGAGCGCAGAGCGCGGGGGATCGTGTCCCCCTTTTCCCCTGGCGTGTGGTTTTATAATAGCCGGGAATTAGGGTAATAAGAGGGCTTCGAGCACGTTCCGGAGGCGTCAATGAGAGCATCGATGAAACGGGCGTTCCCGGCGGTCCTGGCCGCCGTTCTGGCCGTCGGCCTCGCGGCTTGCAAGAAGGAACCCGGAGCGCCGCAGGGGACACCCGCGGACAAAGGAGGTTCGACGATGATGGTCAAGAGTGAGCTTTTCGGGCGTCTGGCCGACGGCACGGCCGTCGACATCTACACGCTGACAAACGCGGCCGGTCTTGAAGCCCGCGTCATGACCTACGGGGCCATCCTCGTATCGCTGAAGGTCCCCGACCGGAAGGGCGTCCTGGCCGACGTCAACCTCGGCTTCGACACCCTTGAGGGGTACCTCGGCACCCATCCCTATTTCGGTGCCATCATCGGGCGCTACGGCAACCGCATCGCCAAGGCCCGGTTCACGCTGGACGGCGTCGAATACCGCCTGGCCGCGAACAACAACGGCAACACGCTCCACGGCGGGATCAGGGGTTTCGACAAGGTCGTCTGGACGGCCGGGCCGGTCAAAACGGCCCACGGCATGGGCGTGAAGCTGACCTACCTCAGCAAGGACATGGAGGAAGGCTATCCCGGGAACCTGTCGGTCACGGTCGTCTATACACTGACGGATGCGAACGAGCTCGAGATCCGCTACGAAGCGACGACGGACAAGGCCACCGTCCTCAACCTGACCAACCACGCCTACTGGAACCTCAAGGGCGAGGGCCGGGGCGACATTCTGGGGCATGTCCTCCGGCTCGAGGCCGACAGGATCACGGCCGTGGATTCCCCGGTCAACCTCATCCCGACCGGCGAGATCCTCGCGGTGGCCGGCACCCCCTTTGATTTCACGTCATCGCATACGATCGGCGAAAGGATCGCCAGGGTCGAGGGTGG
>JAPKZE010000326.1 GCA_026393955.1 Candidatus Aminicenantota bacterium | reverse complement strand
GGATCGGCGCCTTCGTCCAGGACCGGATCAAGATCGGAGGCCGCCTGTCGCTCTCGGCCGGATTCCGTTTCGACCGGTCCGAGGCGCTCTTCGGGCAGTTCTCCAAGGGCACCGCCGGCAATTCCGTGAGCGTCAACTTGGGCAACACCCTCATCGACCCCATCCTGGGCTACAATCTCTACAGCTCGATCAGCCTCCCCCAATGGGACCGGGCCATCGTCTGGAGCGAGATCTCGCCGCGCCTCGGCCTGAGCTTCGACCTCCTGGGCGGCGGCCGGACCATCCTCAAGGCCTCCTGGGCGCGGCTCCCGGAATACCTCGGCCTCGGCTACTCCCGGGACCTGTCCCAGGTCGATCCCACGGCCTCCCATGATTTCGTCTGGTACGACGAGGACGCGAACGGCAAGGTCAACGCGGCCGACGTCTACAAGCTCGTGCCCTACGATTTTCGGGTCTACCGGACTGAGTTCTTGAAGCAGGCCGTCGACCCCGAGCTCAGCGCTCCCGTCATCGAGGAGTGGACGGCCGGCTTCGACCAGGCCGTCGGCCGGGACTTCACCTTGTCCGCCCGCTACATCGACCGGCGCCACACCAATCTCACCGGACACGTCGTCTACGACCCCTCGACCGGAGCCCAGTGGTATCGGCTCGAGGAGGCCCCGGAGGGCTGGTGGGTGCCCTTCTCGACCACCGTCCCGGGGACGGACGGCTACGAGGACGTGACCCTGGACCTGTATCTCCCCGCCACGGACGCCCCTGACTATTTCGAGCGCATCGAGAATGTCCCCGAGCTCAAGGCCCGGTACCGGAGCATGGAACTCGCGTTCCGCAAGAGGATGTCGCACAGCTGGCAGCTCTTCGGCTCCCTGACCCTGAACCGCGCGACCGGGACGACCACTATGGCCTCGAACTGGAGCGCCGGGAATTCTCCCGTCCTGCTGACGCCGAACTCGTTCATCAACGTCGCCGAGACCGACCACCTCTATCAGGACCGCCCCTTCGTGGCCCGGCTGGCCGGGACCGTCCGCTTGGGTTGGGGCCTCTTCGCCAGCGCCCTCTTCAAGGCCCAGAGCGGCGCCCCCTGGGGCCGGACGGTGACCGTCCTCCCGCCGGCCGATTGGGCGGCGGCCAACGGCGCCGACACGACCCCGGTGACGGTCTACCTGGAAAGCCCCGGCGCGCGGCGCTACGACTGGTGGAAGAACCTGGACTTCCGGCTGGAAAAGGAGTTCGCCCGGCACGGCCGCAGCCTCTTCGCGGTCTCGTTCGACGTTTTCAACCTGCTCGGGGATACCTACCGGACCCTCAACCTCAACGACGGCGGGACGTGGGCCCCGGACGGCGAGGGCGGCAGCACCGGCACGCGGGTCCTCAGCGGCACCTACGGGACGTACACCCCGCTGTGGGGCTCGCGGGTCGTCCGCCTGAACTTCAGCCTAAAATTTTAGCTGGAACGCCGCCGCTTTCTTCAGCTCCTCGCCCTCGGTCGTGCACTTGACCGCGACGTCCATGCGGAGCTTTTTATCCTTCAGCCGGTCGAGATCCTTGTCGATCACGACGGGGAACTCCATGCGGAAGCGGCGCGACCGGTTCTGGGTCAGGTCCTTCTCCTCGAGCGTCAGCGGGAACGATCCCTGGGCCTCCCACACGGTCGTCCCCGACTGGTCCGACATCACGAGACGCACGTCGAAGCCCGTTTCCAGCCGGCCGCCCTTGAAGCTGAACCAGATCGAATCGTAGGGCACGTCGACGAAGACCCGGCCCCGGTAGACCCCGTTCTCCACGCCGATCTTCTGCATGGATATCTCGTAATCGAAGAGCCTCTTTTCCGGCGAGAAGGTCTTCTGGAAGTGGCCCTGGGCGATGTTGAGCTCCTGGAGATGCTCTAGGTTGAGGGCCTGCAGGACGTAATACCCCGAGCAGTGATCGTCGACGAAGATGACGGGGAAGGCGCCGTAGTACCAGACCTCGCGGCAGTAACCGGAGACCTCCATGGGGTAGGTTTGGCGCTCGGACGGCGGGCCGAACAGGATGAAGATCCGGCCGCGGTCGGTCTGCCAGCCCGGGCGCCCTTCGCCGTGGAACAGGATCCGGGCCTTGGCCACACGGTCCTCGTATTCGGCCCTGTACTCGTTGAACTCGGTCTCGGGATCGGGGTCGCGCCTCTTCCAGAATTCGGCGATGAAGTCGTCCCGGCCGCTCTCCGGGAGCTCGCGGAAGATCTTGCGTTCCTGCTTGGAGATGATGTAGGAGACCTGGCTCAGGAAGTCGGCGTGGGCCGGGGCCATCTTCTTGCTGGCCTTGGCGGTCTGGCCGCCGGGGAGCGCGGCCAGGCTGGCGGCGAGGAGGAGAGTTCCCAGAAGGCCCAGGGCGGCTGGCGCGGTCTTTCGAAAGGCGGCGGGCATCATGGGATCGTTCGTCCTTTCACTCCTTAAGGTAGTCCTCCCGGGTCGAATTATCAAGCGGCAGACCGGCGCCGAGGGCCGGAAAAGAGGGGGTGGTGCGGAAGGGGGGACTCGAACCCCCATAGCCTTGCGGCCACAAGCTCCTGAGGCTTGCGCGTCTGCCAATTCCGCCACTTCCGCACTCAGGAAGCGCGTATTATAGCCATTTCGGTCCCCCACGTAAAGCCGCGGCGGCGGCGCTTGACAAAGATGCGGACCGGGCCTATTGTGAAGGCGTTGATGATGCTTGTCATCGTTCTCAATCCGTATCGGCTTCGCCCCCCTGTCCTATCACCCAAGGAGGATGCATGAAATTCCAAGGCCGTTCCCAGATCGAGGCGCTGGCCAAATTCAAGGGCCAGGGCGAACCCGTGACCTCGTTCTACCTGGACACGGACAAAGGCCGGCTCAACAAGAAGGAGATCCAGCTGGCCCTGAAGAACCTCCTCAGCGAGGCCAAGACCCGGGCCGGCGAGCTTGGCGCGGCCAAGGACAGGATCGACGCCCTGCTCCGCGACCTGGACCTCATCGCCGATCACAGCAGCCAGGCTCTGGGGTCTTCGAACGCCGCCGGTCTGGCCGTCTTTTCCGCGAGCCAACAGAAGTTCTGGGAAGCCCTGGAGCTGCCGCACGGCCCGCGCAACCGCGTCATCTTCGACCTGAACTTCTACCTCCGCCCGCTGGCCTCGATCTTGGACAAGTACAGCCCCGCTTGCGTCCTGCTCGTCAGCCGGCGCGAAGCCGTCTGGTACAACGTCTCCATGGGCGAGATCAAGGCCCTCGACAGGATCGAGAGCGACGTGCCGGGCCGGGTCCGCGAGGGCGGCTTCGAAGGGACGGAGGCCAAGAGGATCGAACGCCACGTCGACGCCCATCTCCAGGAACATTACAAGAAGTCGGCCCAGAGGACTTTCGAGATCAGCAAGAAACTGCCCTTCGACTGGCTGCTCATCGGCTGCGAAGACAACCACAGCGGCGATTTCGAAGCCCATCTGCACAGCTACCTCCGGGATAAGGTCAAGGCCCGGCTGCACGCCCACCCGACCGATCCCCCGGCCAAGGTCCTCCAGGAGGTCCTCGAGGTCGAGAGCCGGCTGAAGAAGGCCGAAGAGGAAGAGGCCGTCCAGAAGCTCGTCGCCGAGCTCGAGCGCGGCGGCCTGGCGACCTCGGGCCTGCGCGACACGATCCACCGCCTGAACCAGTTCGAGGTCCAGACGCTCGTCGTCACCCACAATCTCTCCCGGCCGGGGCGGGTCTGCCCGACCCACAAGTTCCTCTACCTCGACGAGCTCCAGTGCCCGATCGACGACAAGAAGACCGACATCGTGCAGGACCTCATCGACGAGGCCATCGAGACGGTCCTCAAGCGCGGCGGGACGGTCAGGCAGATCGAGCCGCCCTCCAAGCTCGACCGCTACGGCGGGATCGGCGCCTTCCTCAAGTACAAAGCCTAGCTCAGGCCACGGCGACCTTCTTCTCCTTGAACCGGATCTTGTTGAATACGCTGTAAATGACCGGTATGACGAAGAGCGTCAGGAAGGTCGTCGTCGTCAGGCCGAAGGCGATGGCCACGCCCAGGGGAGCCCGGAATTCCGATCCGGAGGAGCGGGAGAAGGCCATCGGTAAAGTCCCCAGGATGGTCGTCAGGGCGGTCAGCAGGACGGCCCGCAGACGCGTCGTCGACCCCTGGAGGATGGCTTCCCGCTTGTCCACGCCCCGCTTGATGAGCTGGTTGATGTAGTCGATCATGACGATGCCGTTGTTGACGGCGATCCCCAGGAGCAGGATGACCCCGATAAGAGCCGCCATGTTGAGCGTCCGGCCGGTGACCAGGAGGCCGATGATGACGCCGATGATCCCGAGCGGCACCGTGAACATGATGATGAAGGGGTGGACGAAGTGTTCGAACTGGGAGGCCATGACCATGTAGACGAGGAGGACGGCCAGGGCGAAGGCGCCGGCCAGGATGAGGAAGGCGTCCTGCATCTGTTCGTAGGCGCCGCCGTACTCGAGGAAGTATCCCGGCGGCAGGGCCTTTTCGAAGCCGGCCAGCCGTCCCTTGATCTCCCGGACGACGCTGCCGAGGTCCCGGCCGGCGATATTGGCCGTGACGGAGACCCGGCGGGCCTGGTTCTCGCGATTGATCATGATCGGTCCCTCGCCGGTCGTGATATCGGCGACCTGCTCGAGGTAGACCGTCTGGCCGGCCGCCGTCCGGAGCGGGATGCTGCGGATCTCGTCGAGGCTGTTCCGGTATCTCTCCTTGAACCGCAGCCGGACATTGATCTCATCGCTCCCCTCCCGGTAGCGCGTGGCCACTTTGCCCAAAGTGGCCGTTTGAACGGTGTTGGCGATCTGGTAGACCGAAAGGCCCTGCCGGTAGGCCTTTTCCCGGTCGATGCGGATCAGGACCTCGGGCTTGCCGGCGACCATGGTGTGGGTGACATCGCGAATGCCTTCGATGCCCGAGATGAGCTGGACGACCTGATCGGCCTGGCTCTTGAGAGCCGGCAGGTCCTTGCCGAAGAGCTTGATCTCGACCGGGGCCGAGGCGCCGCCGAGGAGCATCTGGCTCATGTCGATGGATTCGAACTTGACCCCCCGCAGGCTGGGCAGCTTCTTCCGGATCTGTTCCAGGATCTCCTTGTCGGAGAACTTCCTCTTGTCGCGCTTGACCAAGCCGACCCAGAGGAGCCCTTCGTGCGTGCCGGTGTTGGAGAAGGTCGAGGCCGCATCGCTCGCGTCCTGTTCGGACTGGGAGCCGATCTGGGCCGAGATCATGGTGATCTCAGGAGTGTTCGCCATGATATTCTCGACCATGCTCACGACACGGTTCGTCTCGTCGAGCGCCGTCCCGACGGGCATGCGGACTTTGAGCATGATCATGTCCCGGTCCTGGGCGGGCATGAACTCCGTGCCCAGGAAAGGAACGATCGCCAGCGAGGCGAGGAGGGCGAGAAGCGCCCCGCCCAGGACCCAGCGGCGGTGGTGAAGGGCCTTGTCGAGCCATTTTCGGTAGAGAGCTTTGGCTTTGGCGAATTGCCGCTCTTCGGGGGCCTTGGCGATCGACCTGAGGCTCTTCTTCGTGCGGAAGATCAGCGATGTGGACAGCGGCACGATCGTCAGGGCGACGAAGAGCGAGGCGATGAGAGAAAAGGCGATGGACAGGCCGAGGGCCTGGGTCATCTTGCCGGTGATGCCCGAGGCGAAGATCATGGGGAAGAAGACGGCGATCGTGGTCAGCGTCGAGGCGGTGATGGCCATGCCGACCTCGCTCGTGCCCTCGATGGACGCCTGGTCGGCTCCCTGGCCTTCCTCCAGGTGACGGAAGACATTCTCGATGACCACGATGGAGTTATCGACAAGCATGCCGATGCCCAAGGCCAGGCCGCCGAGCGTCAGGAGGTTCAGGGTGTAGCCGGCGGCGTAGAGGGCGATGAAGGTGGAGATGATGGACAGGGGGATGGCCAGGCTGATGACGAAGGTCGGCCGCCAGTTGCGGAGGAAAAGGAAGATCAGAAGGATGGCCAGGAGGCCTCCCATCCAGGCGTTCGACACCGTGTTCGTCGTGACCTGCTCGATCATGTCGCCTTGGTCCATGGCGACGTGGAAGACGGGGTTGCCGGGGATGGTGCCTCTGAGCGCCTCGACCTCCTTCTTGACCGCCGAGCTGGCGATCTGGGTGTTGGCCCCGGAGCGCTTGCTGATGATGACGTAGACACCGTTCTGTTGCTGAATGCGAGAGAGATATCGCGTCTCTCTGAGCGTGTCCTTGACGTCGGCGATGTCAGATACGTAAACGGGCTCGCCCTTGGCGCTCGCACCGACGACGGTCCGGCGGATGTCGGCGAGGCCGGTGAACTCGCCCATCGTCCGGACGAGGATGTCGGAATAGCGTTCGATGATGTTGCCCGCCGGCAGGTTCAGGTTTTCGGCCCGCAGGGCCATCAGGACCTGATCGAGGGTCAGGCCGCGGCTTTCGAGCGAGGCCTTGTCCACGTCGACGAGGATCTCGCGCTCGTCCTGGGAGAAGACGCGGGCCGAGGCGACG
This sequence comes from Candidatus Aminicenantota bacterium, assembly GCA_026393955.1. GTDB lineage: Bacteria > Acidobacteriota > Aminicenantia > Aminicenantales > Saccharicenantaceae > RBG-16-66-30. Next base: position 4,094 of record JAPKZE010000326.1, on the reverse strand, counting down.
CCGTCGATCCGCTCGAGGCGGGGGGCGACCTCGTCCTCGATGATCGTCTTGAGCTTCATGGCCGGAAGGTCGCTGGTGATGCCGTAAAAGATGACGGGGAATTGGCTGAAGCTGAACTTGACGACGAGCGGTTCGGCCGCCTCTGTGGGCAGGTATTGTTTGTAGAGGCCGATCTGGTCACGAACGTCCTGGGCGGCAAAGTCGAGGTTCGTGCCCCACTCGAATTCGACGCTGATGACCGAAACCCCTTCCGAGGTCTGGGACGTGACCTTCTTGACCCGGTTGACCGAGCTGACGACCTGCTCGAGGGGCCTGGTGAGGACGTTTTCGATGTCCGTGGAGGAGGCCCCCGAATAGGAGGTGATGACGGAGACGGTCGGGAACTCGAGGTCGGGGAACAGGTCGAGCCCCAGCCGGGTGAACGAAATGGCGCCCAGGACGACGAGGATCATCGCCAGCATGGACGTCGTGACTTTATTCTTGACGGAGAATTCAGGGAGCTTCATTTCTTCACCTCACCGAGGACCTGGACGGCCGCCCCTTCCTCGAGCCCGTAGTTACCCTCGACGACGACGGCCTGGCCCTCGGCGAGGCCGCCGAGGACCTCGATCATGGTCGTGTTCTGGAGGCCCAGGGCGACGGTCTTCTTGACGGCCTTCCCGCCCTCCACGACGAACACGTAGCTGTTTTCGAGGACCGCCTTCTGAGGGACGACCAGGGCGTTCTCATGGGCCTGGACCTCGAAGATGATGTCGCCGAACGTGCCCGGCCTCAGGAGGCCTTCGGGATTATCGAAGGAGACCTCGACGCCGAACTTCTTGTTGAGCGGGTCAGCGGTCAGGTTGATCAGGCGGACGACGCCCGGGAAATCGCGGCCCGGGAAAGCCCCGATCCGAAGGAGGACCTCCTGACCCTTGCGGATGCGGGGGATGTCCTCGGAGGACACGGCCACGTCGACCTTGATGCGGGAATAGTCCATCAGGGTCAGGACCCCGCCGGCCCCGCCGGCGGCATAGCCGCCCATCATCGGATTGATGACGTCGCCGACCTCCGCGTTCTTCGAGGCCACGACCCCGGCGAAGGGAGCCTTCATGATGGAGACGTCAAGGGCGTGCTGGGCCAGGTTGAGCCCGGCCCGGGCCTGCTCGAGCTGGGCGGAGGCCGAGTCGAACCCCAGCTGGACCTTCTCGCGCTGCTGCTCGGAGACGGCGTTCTCCTTGATCAGCCGGTCCATCCGCTCCTTGTTGCGCTGGGCGTCGGCGTAGGCCGCCTCGGCCACGGCCACACCGGCCTGGGCCTGCCGGAGCTGGAGCCGGATCGTCTCCGTCTCGAGCTCGGCCAGGACCTGGCCCTGGGCCACCCGGTCGCCCTCTTGGACGTCGATGCGGGCGATCTTGCCACCGACTTCCGGGGTGATGTTGATCTTGGTCGTGGCTTCGAGCGTGCCGGTGTAGGTGATCTTCTCCGTAATCCGCTCGCGAAGGACCATGAACACCCTGACGGGCGCGGCCCCAAAGGTCTCTTCGGCTGCGCCTGCCTTCGCGGCCGGCTTCTTGCAGGCGACGGCCGCGGTCAGCACAAGGGCGGCCACGGCGAGAACGATCCTGGGATGACGACGGGTGATGAGCTGGGACATGGGTTCCTCCGTTACTTCGAGGGCGCTTCCGACCGGCTCCGGCCGAGGGCCTTCTCGAGCTGGGCGTCCGAGATGACGCAGTCATAGAGCGCCTGGGAATAGTTCGTGCTGGCCTGCCGCAGGCCGACCTGGGCGGTCACGACGTCCAGGTTGGTGGCCAGGCCTTCGGTGTAGTTCAGCTCCGCGATGCGGACGGCCTCGCGGGCCTGTTCGACGTTCTTCTCCTGGGAGAGCAGGGTCTCGCGGGCTTGGGCCCGGTTGAGCACGGCCTGCTTGACCTCGAACGAGATCATCTCGGCCAGGCCTTTGCGGTTCCATTCGATCTCGCGGATGGCCGCCTTGGACTGGCCGACCTTGGCCAGCGTGTCGAAGCCGTTGAAGAGGGGGATATTGAGGGACAGGCTGATCGTGTAGTAGTTCTGCCAATCGACCTTCCGGAACATGAGCCGGTCGGACCAGAGGTTGTACAGGCCGCCGATGGCCAGGCTCGGCAGGCCGGTGCCGCGGGCCATCTTGAGCATCTCGCCGGCCATCAGGCGCTGGTAGTCGAGCTGGCGGAGCTCGGGGCGCTGGGCCTGGGCCTCCTCGACCACGGCCTCGGTCACGGGATCGAGCGGCGGCGAGACGAGCTCGCCTTTGATCTCGAGAGGCGTGTCGAGGGGGACGCCCAGGATCGTCTTCAGGTTGAGCGCGGCCACCTCGATGCCGTTCCGGGCCCGGATCGACGGCGGCTTGAGGTTGGTCACCTGGACCTCCGCGAGGAGAAGCTCGAACTTCGAGGCCACGCCGACGTCGTAGAGGTTCTTGACATTGTTCCGGAACCCTTCGGCCAGGGCCAGGGACTCGGCGGCGACCATGGAAAACTCCTTGGCCAGGAGGTAGGTGTAGAAGGCCCTCTTGACGTTGAAGATGGTCTCCTGCTCCGACAGGCGGACGCCTTCGCGGCTGGCCTGGAGGCCGTAGTTGGCCTGCTTGTATCCGGCCGTGAGCCGCCCGCCGGTGAACAGGGGCAGGCCGAAGGACAGGGCCATCTGGTAGTCGCGGGTGAAGTCGATGGAGAACCGCTGCGGCGGCTGGCCCGGGATAAAGGACGGGAACTCCAGGACGAAGAGCTTTTCGTCCAGGGTGTCCGTGCCCTGGGCGTTCAGGGTCGGCAGGAAGCCCGAGGCGGCCTGGCGGACCTGGGCCTTGGCCTGGGCGACCTTTTCCTGAGTGGCCAAGTAGAACGGATTCTGGAGGAGGGCCATGGCGATGGCCTCGTCGAGGGTCACGGTGACCGTCGCGATGGGCTCCTGGGCCGCCAGGACCGCCGATCCCAGGGCCGCGAGTATCAGGGACAGGACGAGCGTGCCGGCTGTCTTTCTCATGTCAATTCTCCTTCCCGGCTTGTCCGGGGTTCCGGATCCCTTCGACGATGAATCGGGTCAGGCCTTCGGCCGCTCCGGGGGCGAGGGGGGCGTCCCCCTCCCAGAAGCGCATGTGCGTGTAGCCCTGGAGCACCGCCTCGATGAAGGCCCCGGCCTGGGCCGTGTCCACGCGCCGGAACTCGCCCGACGCGATCCCCTCCCGGAGGATGCGGGCCCCCATTTCGGCGAGCTCCTGCCTCTTCTGCCGGAGCATGTCCAGGATCTTGCGGTCGGCGGGGGGGGCCGCGCCCGCCTTGCCGAGGGGAGCGACGAAGACGCGCATGAGCTTGAGCATGGCCTTGTCCATCCAGAGAACCCGGTTGATCTGCTTCATGTCCTCGCCGCTCTCGAGGACGACCTGGACGAGACGGCGGAGCTTCTCCCCGGCGCTCCCGGACCCTTCGACGGTCGCCGCGAAACGCTCCCGGATGTCGTCGAACGAGTGGCCCAGGATCTCTATGAGGAGGCCCCCTTTGCCCGCCACGTACTTGTAGACCGTGGCCTTGGACAGCTGGGCTTCCCGGGCGACGTCGTCCATCGTCAGGGCGCTGTAGCCCTTGCGCAGGATGACACGCTCCGCGGCGTGGAGGATGACCTCCCGGTAGCCCTCCCGGCGGCGCTCCTCGCGTTCGCGACGCACATCGGTAGATTTCATTTTGTTGAACCTATGAGTTTATTCTGTGAACTGTCGAGTTTATTTCATGAACTTTAAAGTTTATATAAAATACGCCTCCGGGAATGGTTTGTCAAGGACCTGGGACCCGAGGTAAAATGGTCGCGGTCTCGGGATCCTACGGAAGACGATGGCCAAAGGTTTCTTTCGATGTCTCCGGGCCCCTCTCGCCGGGGCTCTCCTTCTTGCCGGTCTGCCCTGGTCCACGCCCGCGGCGGGCGGCGGTTCCGTGAAGGCCGGCGGAGGAACGGCCCCCTGGTGGGAAGTCCGCCTATCCGTCGCGGCCGAGGGAAAATATGTCCTCCGGGGCGACGGGCCGCCCGTGACCGGGTTCTATGCGCTCGAGGCCCGCTGGGAGGGCCGGCTGGAGCCTGACGCC
>JAPKZE010000275.1 GCA_026393955.1 Candidatus Aminicenantota bacterium | reverse complement strand
CATGATCGGCTCGAACAACTACCTCGGGCTGACCAACCACCCCAAGGTCAAGGAAGCGGCCATCGAGGCCATCAGGAAGTACGGCACGAGCTGCACCGGCTCGCGCTTCCTCAACGGCACGCTCGACCTCCACATCGAGCTCGAAGAGCGGCTGGCCAAGTACGTCGGCATGGAGGCCGCGCTCGTCTTCAGCACCGGCTTCCAAGTCAACCTGGGCACGATCCCGGCCATCATGGATAAAGAAGATTACATCATCACCGATAAAGAGGTCCACGCCAGCATCATCGACGGCGTCCGCATGGCCAAGGCCCTCAAGACCGTCCAGACCCGCACCTACAAGCACAACGACCCGGCCGACCTGGAGGCCGTCCTGAAATCCCTGCCGGCCGAGCCGGCCAAGCTGGTCATCGTCGACGGCGTCTTCAGCATGGGCGGCGACATCGCCAAGTTGCCGGATCTCATCCCCGTCTGCAGGAAGTACGGAGCCCGGTTCATGTCCGACGACGCCCACGCGATCGGCGTCCTCGGCGGCGGCCGCGGCACCGGCTGGCACTTCGGTCTGCAGAAGGACGTCGACCTGGTCATGGGCACGTTCAGCAAGTCCCTGGCCTCGGTCGGCGGGTTCATCGCCGGTCCCAAGGAAGCTGTCCACTTCATCCAGATGTTCGCCCGGCCGTTCATGTTCAGCGCCAGCCTGCCGCCCTCGAACGTGGCCACCGTCCTGGCCTGCCTGGACGTTCTCGAGAAGGAACCCGAGCGCGTCGAGCGGGTCAACGCGGTCGCCGCGCGCGTCCGGTCCGAGCTGCGGGGCATGGGCTACAACATCGGCCGGACCGAGACGCCCATCATTCCCATCATCATCGGCGACATGATGAAGACCCTGGAGGCCTGGAAGATCCTCTTCGAGGCCGGGATCTACACCAATGTCGCCCTGCCGCCGTCCGTCCCGGACGGGATGTCGTTGCTGCGGACGAGCTACATGGCCACTCACACCGACGAGCAGGTCGACCGCGTGCTCGAGGTCTTCAAGAAGGTCAAGGACCTCGTCCACGTCGGCGGCTGAGCTTCTCCTTAACATTTCCGCCCGGGCCCGGGTATAACCATGCGGATGAACGAGACGGAGAAGGAGCTCATCGCCATGGTTCTTTCCGGCCGCACCGAGGCCTTCGAGCCGCTGGTCACCCCCTATCGGGGCCCGCTGCTGGCCCTGGCCTCCCGGCTGACCCGGAACCGGGAAGAGGCCATGGACGTCGCCCAGGAGGCGCTGCTGCGGGCCTTCCGCTCCCTCGGCCGCTTCGACGCCTCCCGGTCCTTCAGGAATTGGCTCTTCCAGATCGCGGCCAACGAAGCCCGGGACCGTTATCGCAAAAAGGCGCGAGAGCGCGCGGCGTTCCCGGACGTCGCCGGCCGGGGGCCGTCCGCGACGGCCGGGTCCACGGCCTCAGACCCGGAGGCCGGGCACGACCGGCGGGAGCTCCGGGCCGACATCATGCGCTCGCTGGCGGCGCTCAGCCCGCGGGAGCGCGAGGTGTTCGTGCTGAGGGACCTCGAGGAGCTCGACGTCCGGGAGACGTCCCGGGTGCTGGGCTGCTCGAGCCTGGCGGTCCGGGTCCACCTGTCCGCGGCCCGCAGGAAGCTCCGCGAAGCCATCCGGCGGGATCTTCCCCACCTGGAGGAGGGACGATGACATGCCGTAAGGTCCGCAAGCTGATCCCTCTCGCCGCCGGCGATGACCTGCGGCCGCGGCCGGCCGCGGCTGTCCGCGCCCACGTCGCCGCCTGCCCGGCCTGCCGGGCGGACCTCGAAGACTTCCGGGCGGCCCTGGCCGGGATCAGGTCCGCGGCGAAGGCGGAGAGCGCGGCAGATTGGACCGAGCGCGAGTGGAACGCTCTCATGGCCCGCTCCGCGTCGGAGGCAAAGGCGGGGGGCCAGGCGCCGGGTCGCGCCGCCCGGCCCGCGTTCCAGCCCCGTTGGGCCGCCGCGTCCGTCATCGGCGCCGGCCTCGGCCTGGTCGTCCTGGGCGTGCTCTTCAGGGGCCCGTCGCCGCGTCCGGACACGGCGGCCAACCCGGTTGTCGCGGAGGCCGCCGGGACCGGGGAGCAGGACACGCTGACCATGACCATGGTCTCGCCGGAGACCGGCCTCCAGATCGTCTGGATCCTCGACAAGAATTTCGATTGGAAAGGAGATCGTCAATGAAAAAGACCATCATCGCGTTTCTCGCATCGGCCTTCACCCTGGCCGTCGTCCTCCCGGCCCTGGCCGAGGACCCGGCCGCCCCGCAGGCGCAGTCCAAGCCCGCGGCGACGACAAGCCTGCGGACCGAACTCGTCAAGCTCAAATACGTTCGGGGCCAGGACATCATGAACCTGCTCTACGCGTATGTCAGCCGGGACGGCCACATCCAGGTCGGGAACAACATGCCGAACGTCCTGACGGTCAGCGACACGCCGGAGAACGTCGAGAAGATCCTGGCCGCCATCCGCGAGCTCGACGTCAAGCCCCCCGATATCCTTTATACCGTCCAGCTGGTCCTGGGGTCCGATACCGACGCCACGACCGACGCCGAGCTCCAGAACGACCCCGTCGTCAAGGAGCTCCGCAAGCTGCTCCGCTTCAAGGGTTATACGATCCTCGATGCGACCCTTGTGCGGGCCGTCAACAGGGAGAGCGCCGAGGTCAAGTTCGGACCGAAAGGCGAGTTCGAGTTCGCGCTCAAGCCCGATGTCGCCGGGGACGCCAAGATGCCGGTCATCAAGACCGAAGTCCGGTTGAGGCGGATCGAACATCTTGGCTGGGATGGTGTGAAACCCATCCTCAAAGAAGCCACGCTGATCGAAAGCACCCTAAACATCAAGTCCGGCGAGCGGACCGTCGTCGGCGTCTCCAAGCTCGACGGCGGCGACAAGGGTCTCATCCTCATCATCTCG
>JAPKZE010000152.1 GCA_026393955.1 Candidatus Aminicenantota bacterium | reverse complement strand
TGGCGGCTATCTTCAAGGTCTCGATCCGCAAGGCCCTGACCCTGTCCTACCTCGTCTGGTTGCTCAAGGCCCTGGTCAACATCGGCATGGGCCTCGTTGCGATGAGCTTCCTGCGCTGACGGAAACCTCGCTGGGCCGAGGCGTTTGACTTAGTCCCTTGCGCCTTATAGATTAACGGCATGGACGATTGGTTCGCCTCGGAGGAATTCGCCCGCGCCCCGGTCGCCCGGGTCCTGGCCGAGATCTGGAGGCAGGGCCTCAGCGGCTCGCTCTACGTCCGGGCCGGCGGCGTTCCGAAGTGCCTGTCGTTCGAGCGAGGCTCGCTCGTCCTCGACTCCGTATCGTTCGAAGAAAAGGATTTCCTGCGGTACCTGCTGACCACCGGCCGGACCGACCTCATCGCCCTGACCCGGGTCGAGGACGACGCCCAGAAGACTGGGGGCTCGACGCTCCGGTCCCTCGTCGAGACCTCGCTCTTCGAGCCGGACCGTCTCTGGGACCTCCTCCGGACCTACGCCCGGGAGGAGGCCCTGTCGCTCTTCGCGAGCGCCGGGGCCGAGCGCGAATTCCACACCCGGAGCGGCCCGCCGGCCCGGGTTTACGTGGAGGCCATCGACGTCCCCGGCCTTCTGCTCGAGGGCGCCCGGAGGATGACGGACGAGGCCGCCCTGGACCGGGTCCTCCCGGCCGGCGGCGAGGTCGTCCGCCGGCTGCCGGCCTTCTCGACCGACGCCTTCACCCTCTCCCTGACCGAGCGATACGTCCTCGGCCTCCTCGACCCGCCCCGGACGCTCGACGAGATCTCGGCCGAAAGCGACGCGGGCGCCGCCGGGACCCGGCGGGCCCTCTGCGCCCTGCTCCTGCTCGGCCTGGCCGGCACGGCCGGCCCGAAGCCGAAGACGGCCCGGCTCGGCGCCGACCTGTCGCTCGCCGGCATGGACCGGATCATGGGCCTGTTCAACGCCAGGTGCGCCTTCGTCTTCAAGCACGTCTCGAAAGAGGTCGGGCCGGTCGCCTTCAATCTGATCGAGAAGGCCCTCGACGAGGTCCGCGGCCGCCTCGACCCGGCCTTCCAATCCGCGGATCTCAAGCCCGACGGGCGCTTCGAGCTCAAGTCGCTCCTCCGGGTCAACGCCAATATCGTCGGCGACGACTGCCGCCGGTCCATGCTCCGGAGCATGGACGAGATCCTGGCCGCCGAGGTCCTCGTCGTCAAGCGGACGCTCGGCCCGGATCACGAGTCCGCCCTGGTCAGGAGCCTGGAGAGGCTCGGGGAGGCCCCGTGAAGCGGCGCCAGCTCCTGGCCCTTCTCGTCTTCGTCTCCGGCCTCGTCCTCTGGATCCTCATCAAAATTGGAACCTGAAGCCCCCGTCCTCGTCGTCGTCCTCGGTCCGACCGCGGTCGGCAAGAGCCGCATCGCCGTCGACCTGGCCCGGCGCTTCGGCGGCGAAGTCATCAGCGGCGACTCCATCCAGGTCTACCGCGGCTTCGACATCGGCACCGACAAGCCCGATGCGGGAATCCGGCGCGGCGTCCCCCATCACCTCATCGACATCGTCGATCCCGAGGTCCAGTACACGGCCGCGGACTTCGTCCGCGACGCCCTGGCCGCCGCCCGGGGCATCGCGGCCAGGGGGCGGCTCCCCATAGTGGCCGGCGGCACCGGCCTCTATCTCAAGGCCCTCCTGGACGGCCTCTTCCCCGGCCCCGGCCGGGACCCGGCGGTGCGCGCGGCGCTCGAGGCGGAAGCCCGCGAGAAAGGGCTCGACGCGCTCTTCCGCCGGCTCGAAGCGGTCGATCCGGAGTACGCCCGCAAGATCCGCGACCGGGACCGGATCCGCATCATCCGCGCCTTGGAGGTCCACGCGGCGACAGGCCGGCCCATCTCCGAGCACTTTAGGGCGACCGAGTCGCCCGTCCGGGGCCGGACCGTCGTCCGCCTCGGCCTGACGCTCGACCGCGAGACGCTCGTCCGGCGCATCGACGACCGGGTCGAGCGCATGTTCGCCCGCGGCCTCGTCGAAGAGGTCCGCGGCCTTATCGAGCGGGGCGTTCCGGAGTCGGCCCCGCCCTTCCGGGCCCTGGGCTACAGGCACGTCCTGCGGCTCCTCAAGGGCGAGATCGGCCGGCCCGACGCCTTGGCCCTGACGAAGACCGACACCCGGCAATACGCCAAGCGGCAGATGACCTGGTTCCGCAAGATGGCCGGCGTCGCCTGGTTCTCCCCGGACGACGGCCCCGGCCTTGAGCAACAGGTCCGAAACCTATTACAATAGGATCCGGGAAGCCCATGGAACACGCCATCCTCGTCAACGTCGCCGCGACCAGGTCCGAAAAGGAAGAGGCCGAGGAGTCCATGACGGAGCTGGCCGGCCTCGCGGCGGCGGCCGGGGCCGAGGTGGACGGGAAGATCTTCCAGGTCCGGCCGCGCCTCAATCCCCGCTGGCTCGTCGGCGAGGGCAAGGTGGAGGAGATCGCCAACGCCGCCCGGGAAGCCGACGCCGATCTGGTCGTCTTCGACCGCACCCTCAACGGCGCCCAGCAGCGCAACCTCGAGGACGAGATCAAGCGCAAGGTCATCGACCGGACCCAGCTCATCCTCGACATCTTCGCCCAGCGGGCCCGGACGAACGAGGGCAAGCTCCAGGTCGAGCTGGCCCAGCTCAGCTACAACCTGCCGCGCCTGCGCGGCAAGGGCCTCAGCCTGACCCAGCAGGGCGCCGGCATCGGCACCCGAGGCCCGGGCGAAAAGAAGCTCGAGGTCGACCGGCGGCGCATCACCGACCGCATCGCCCGGATCAACCGCGACATCGACGGCCTGCAGAAGCGCCGTTCGAGCCAGCGCGAAAGCCGCCGGGAAAGCCCGGTGCCCACGGTCTCCCTCGTCGGCTATACCAGCGCCGGGAAATCGACCCTCTTCAACCTGCTGACCAAGGAGAACCGGTACACGTCGTCGAACCTCTTCTCCACCCTGGACCCGCTGCTGCGGCGCGTCTCTTTCCCCGACGGCGCGTTCTTCTTCCTGACCGACACGGTCGGTTTCATCAAGAGGCTGCCCGTCGAGCTGGTCGCCTCCTTCCGGGCGACCCTCGAGGAGGTCGGCGAGGCCGACTGCATCTGTCACATCGTCGATGTCGCCTCGGCCTCCTCCGACCGGCAGCTCGGCGCCGTCGAGACCATCCTGGCCGAGATGGGCGTCGCCGGCGTCCCCGCGGTCAAGATCCTCAACAAGGTCGACCTCCTCCCCGATGACGAGCGGGACCTGCTCCTCCGGCGCAACGGCGATCCGCACGCCCAGACGATCGCCCTGTCGGCAAAGACGGGCGAAGGCGTCGCGGACCTGCTGCGCCGGCTCCGGGAGGTCATCTTCGGCGGATACAAGGTCTATCACATCCGGGTCCCCCGGGAAGCCCGGGAGATCACCGATTCGCTGGCCCACCGGTCGCTCATCCTGAAGAGGCGCGAGAGCCAGCATTTCCTCGAGTTCAAGGTCTTGGCCGAGCCGGCGGGGATCGTCAACTTCCTGCCCTATCTCGAGCAAGGAGCGGAGTCATGGTGAAGCGGATCGCCGTCGTCGCACTGGCTCTCCTCGGGGCCTGGGCCTGCGCCAGCGCCCCCGTCGCGCCGCCGGCGTTCTACGTCCAGGACCTGCCGGCCGAGGCCATGCGGCTCAAGCTGGACGACCGGATCGCGGCCGTCAACGCTTGGGAGGCCCTGAAATCCGGGCGCCCGGACCAGGCCCGCAAGCTCCTGATGAAGCTCGGCCCGGCCAAGGCCGGTCCCGCCGGGCAGGGCAAGCCCGCGACTGTGCGCCGCGAAGGCGAGAAGGTCCGACCGAATGATCCCTGCCCGTGCGGCAGCGGCAAGAAGTACAAGAAGTGCCACGGCGCAGGAGACTAGGA
>JAPKZE010000258.1 GCA_026393955.1 Candidatus Aminicenantota bacterium | reverse complement strand
TAGAAAGACCAAGGCCCCGAGAAGGATGCCCGAGATCTTGAGCGTCCTCCTCAGCGCCTTGTTCATGATGCGTTACGCCAATTATAGCATCCGCCGCTCCCAGGAAGGGGTCAAACCTTAATTCTTATAATTTCTGTGCGGGGAGAGCAGGCAGCGCTGTATGACGAGTGGAAAATTATAAGAATTAAGGTTTGACCCCTGCTTTTTCTTACTTCTCGGAGGCGACGAGGGTGACGTGGCCGTCGAAATCGGTGACGACCACCTCCCGGGCGCTGAGGGGCGTCACCGTGTTGATGAGCGTGACGCCGACCCGGTGCTTCCACTTGACCGCGCCCGTCGCGGCGTCGAGGGCCAGGAGCATGCCATCCTTCGTCCCGTAGAAAACGACCCCGTCCTTCTCGACGAGCTGAGCCGAGTTGATGTCGCGGCCGACGCCGGCGTCCGTCTCCCAGACGGCTTCGGCGTCCTCGGTCTCCGTAGAGATCGCGGCGATGACGTCCTCGGTCGTCCGGACATAGACGCGCCGGCCGTCCGCCGAAAGACCGAGCGATTCGCGGACGGCCCAGTTGTCCGTGCCCCAGAGCTCGCGGCCCGTCCCGAGCTCGAGGGCCGTCATCCAGGGATCCGGCGCGACGACGAAGACCTTCCCGTTCCCTGCGACCGGCCAACATCCGGCCGGCGAATAGAACGGGCTTTCCTTTTCCCCCTGCCACGTCCAGACGGGCCGGCCGGTCGCCGCGTCGAGGGCATAAAGGCGTCTGTCCCAAGCGCCGAAGACGACCAGCCCGCCGGCGACGAGCGGCTTCGCCTCGACGAACCCGTCGATGCCGTCCTCGCTCCAGACGACCCGTCCCGTGGCCAGCTCGATGGCCCGGAAGATGTGATCGCTCGAGCCGATGTAGACGATACCGTTGACGATGCGCGGACAGGCGACGACAGGGCCGGCGGCCGGGATCTTCCAGACGACTGTCCCGATCCGGCCGTCCAGGCAGTAGATCGTCCCGTTCGTGCAGCACTCCCAGACGATGCTGCCGTGGGCGATGCGCAGGGCCCGGACGGAGCCCGAAGCGTCGCCGACGACGACCGTATCGCCGGAGACAGCGGCGGAGGAGGCGATCGTCCAGCCGGCGTCGAACCGCCAGCGCTCCTTGACCTGCGGATACTGGCCGTTGATGCCGAAGTCGGGCCGCGTCGGGACGCCCGGTTTCGCGTTCGGGCCGCCCGCCGGCTTTCCGGCTGCGACGATTGGCAAACCGCCCTTCACGAGCTCGATCCGGTGCCACGTGGGCAGGGTCTTCTTCTCCGTCCGCTCGGCGAAGGTCACGGCCTTGGCGCCGATCTCGACGACGGTGTATCCGGGGGCCTTGTCTTTCGTGCCCACATTGGCCCGGCCCATGACCCCCCGCAGGCCCTCAAAGTCCATGGCCTGGTTCTTGTGGCCATGGCCGACGAGCACGGCGACGGTCGGGATGGTCTTCAGCTTGTCGAGGACGACGTACCAATTGGAGATGCTCGGGTCGAGCGGATAGTGGCTGACGAAGATGGTCGGCCTGGCCGCGGCACCCCGCTCCGACAGCAAGCCCTCGAGCCAGCGGACGTCCTGGGGCGCCCAGTTCCCGTCGCCCATCCTCAGGACGGGCCCCTGGGAGAGCCCGATGAAGCGGAAGCCGCCCCCGTCGAACGCGAACCGGTCGGCGCCCCAGATCCGGGCGAAATCCGAGCCGCCCGACCCGGACCACTTGGTGTCGTGATTGCCGGGGATGATGTGGTAGGGGACGGCCAGCCCGTCGAGGATCTCCTTGGCCAGGCTGAGGTTCTCATAGGAGCCCATTTCGGTGATGTCGCCGGTCACGAGGACGAACGAAAGGCCCGGCAGGGCGTTGATGTCCGCGACCGAGGCCCGGAGATCGGCCTCGCCCCGGTCCGAGCCGATGTGCAGGTCGCTCAGCCAGGCGAACCGCAGCGCGGAGCGCCCACCGCCCGCCGGTGCGGCGCCGGGGACAGCGGCCGCGGCGGCCAGGAGTCCGCAGACGACGAGGGCGACGGCCAGAGGCCACGCGACGGAACGGGCAAACTTCTTCATCGAAATAAAGACATTACGAACGAACGGCTATTGCTATCCGCCTCAATCGTAGGGCTAGGCCCCCGACTTGTCAACGGGGCCTCATTGACTCCCTCCCCCGACGACGAGTAAACTCGGGGTGTATTTGGGATAGGGACCGAAAGGAGGCCGCCATGTCGCCGAACGCCTGGGAGAGACGGGATTTCCTCAAGACCTTATTGGCCGGAATGCCTCTGGTCGCCTGGGATTGGAGCATCTTCCCGCGCGGCGACCGGGACGTCCAGGCCACGCCCGGAACCTACGACGCGGCCGTCATCGGCGCGGGCCTCGGCGGCCTCAGCGCCGCGGCGGCGTTCGCCCGGCAGGGCTACAAGGTCCTGGTCCTCGAACAGCACAGCGTTCCGGGCGGCTACGCCTCGGCCTTCACCCGCCCCGGCGGTTTCACTTTCGACGTCTCCCTCCACTCGACGACGGTCGGCCTGCGCAACGGGATCCCCAACCTGATCCAGGGCTTCCCGGAGATCCAAGACGTCGTCTTCAAGCCGCACAAGCCGCTCTACCGGGCCGTCTATCCGGACTACGACATCCGGGTCCCCCACATGGACGTCGCGGGCTATATCGCCATCCTCAAGAAGAATTTCCCCGACGATGCGGCGGCCATCGACGCCATCTTCGCCGACATGCAGGGGCTGGCCGACGATGTGGGCCGTCTCCGGAGCGCGGGCGGGCCGGTCGACATGGCCAGCTTCCCGGCCAAGTTCCCCTCTCTCTTCAAGAACTTCAATCGCACCTGGGGGGCCATGATCGACGAAAGGGTCAAGAATCCCAAGCTCAAGGCCGTCATCTCGGGTCTCTGGGGTTATTTCGGCCTGCCGCCGTCCAAGCTCTCCACTTTTTACTACGCCATGCCTCTGATGGGCTATCTCCAAGACGGCGGCTTCTATCCCGTCGGGACCTCGCAGAAGATCAGCGATGCGTTCGTCGGCCTCATCAAGAAGAACGGCGGCGAGGTCAAGCTGAACACCAAAGTCGACAAGATCCTGACCCGGGATCACGCCGCCTACGGCGTCAGGACGTCCGACGGCGCCGAGTTCAAGGCCCGGGCCGTCATCTCCAACGCCAACGCCATCGACACCTTGGGCCGGATGATGGACGAGGCGGAGTTCCTCAAGGACACCCAGGCCCGGATGGACAAGTTCTCGGTCAGCTTCTCCACGCTTCTCGTCTGGATGGGTCTCAAGACCGATCTCGTCCGCAAGGTCGGGATCAAAGACAGCGAGATCTTCTACTACCCGAACTACGACATCGAAGCCGAGTATGCGGCTTCCCTGGCCGGCGGCCTGCAGGACGACCTGGGCTTCGGGCTGACCATCTACGACAACGTCAGCCCCGGCTGCTCGCCCAAGGGCAAGAACACCCTCAACATCATCGCCATGCAGGGCTACGACTACTGGAAGAAGTACGAAACCGATTACTTCTACGGCAACAAGGACGCCTACAATAAGGAAAAGCTCCGCCTGGCCGATATCCTCATCGACCGCATCGAGAAGATGTTCCTGCCCGGCCTGCGCAAAGCCATCGAGGTCCAGGAGGTGGCGACGCCCCTGACGAACCTGCGCTTCACCTCGAATCCCCGCGGCGCCATTTACGGCTGGAACCAGACGGTCGACAACTCGGGCCAGCGGCGCTTCCCTCAGAAGACGCCGATCAAGAACCTCTATCTCTCGGGGGCCTGGACCTTCCCCGGCCACGGCTACGGCGGCTGCGTTCCCAGCGGGCTGGCCTGCTTCGCCCAGGTCATGGCCGACTGGAAGAGCTGAGACCGCCATGGTCACGGTCTCGATCACGGGACCCGAATCGCGCCTGTCCGCCCATCCGTGGCGGACGCTGCTCATTATTCTCGGCATCCAGGGCGGCCTGCTCTATCTCTTCGGATACGTCCTCCAGGCCGTCCTCAAGAAACCGTTCGATATGGGCGACCCGGAGGCGCTGACCGTCGTGCTGGCCTTCACGCTGAGCGAGATCCTCGCCTACCTCATCGCGCCGTATTTCCTGCGCGTCCCATACAGACGTCGAACGTTCAAGGAGTACCTGGACGATATCCG
>JAPKZE010000416.1 GCA_026393955.1 Candidatus Aminicenantota bacterium | reverse complement strand
CGCCCGCCGCCGCTTTCGCCGCCCTCGCCGCCGGCCTCGTCCTCCTCGGCGCCGTCGCCGCCCAGGACACGCCGCCCCGCCCGGCGCCGAGCGCCCCGGACATCCTTCGGGCCATCGTCAACGAGGCCTCCGGGGAGTTGGCCCTGCAGAATGAGATCCACCTCTCCGGGGTCAACCGGAACCGCCAGCCCGAAGAGTACCGGACCGGCTATTTCGAATCCGCGTTCATCCTGGAGAAGCTCCGCGAATACGGCCTCGACGAGGCCTTCACCGTCGACCTGCCCGCGGAGGACCGGACGGCCTGGGACGCCGAATCGGCCGAGCTCTGGCTGGTCGAGCCCGAGCTGCGCAAGATCGCCGATCTCACGGACGTCCCCGCCTGCCTCTGCTCCGGGAGCGAGACGACGGACACGACGGCCGAGCTCGTCTATGTCGGTCCGGGCAACCGGGAGGAGTTCTACAAGGATAAAATCGTCGAGGGCAAGATCCTGCTCGTCAGCGGCCCGCCCGAGATGGCCCGGCGGATCGGGGTCCAGAAGCTCGGCGCGGCCGGCCTCATCGGCTGGTCGTCGAGCCATCCCGAGTTCGACCGGGACGAGGTCGGCTGGGGCGGACTGAGGCCGGCCGAGAAGGACCGGGCCACGTTCGGCTTCATGGTCTCGGAGCGGCAAGGACAGGAGCTTCGGGACGCCCTCGAGCGCGGCCGCAAGATCGTCGTCCGGGCCGTGGTCAAGAGCCAGGTCGTCAAGGACCCCAAGGACCAGCTGACGTTCGGCCTGATCAAGGGAAAGGAGCGGCCCGGAGAGGAGCTCGTCTTCACGGCCCACCTGTACGAGGGCTGGGCCAAACAGGGCGCCAACGACAACGCCTCCGGGTGCGCGGCCATCCTGGAGACGGCCCGGGTGCTGAAGAAGCTGGTGGCCGAGGGCAAGATCCCGCCGCTCAAGCGGTCGGTGCGGTTCCTTTTCGTCCCGGAGATATCCGGGACCGCGGCCTACCTCCGGCTGAACCCGGACATCAAGAAGAGGATCTTCGCCAACATCAACCTGGACATGGTGGGTGAGGGGCTCATCAAGAACCAGAGCTACTTCCGCCTCAACCAGACGCCCTGGTCGCTGCCGACCTGCCTCAATGACGTCATGGCCGCTTACCTCGAGTGGATGGGCGATTCCCAGCGCGACGCCCAGGAGTCCAACTGGCAAACGGGCGGCATCCTGGCGCCGACCGGATCCCGCGATCCCTTCTATTTCCTCGTCGAGCGCTACTCGGGCGGGAGCGACCACATCGTCTTCCTCGACGGCGGCGTCCGCATCCCGGCCGTCTCGATCAACGTCTGGCCCGACCAGTGGTACCACACGAGCGGCGACACGCCGGATAAGTCCGACGCGACCCAGCTCAAGCGCGTCGTGGCCATCTCCGCGGCCGCCGCCGAATTCCTGGCCAACGCGGGACCGGCCGAAGCCGGGCGGATGATGGCCGAGATCTCGGCCCGGCAGGGCGGCCGGCTCGGGGAGGACAAGGCTCGGGCGGAACGGCTGCTCCTGGCCGCCGATGCGAAATCGGTCCACGAGGCCGTGCGGGAGGCCCGGGTCCTGGTCGACCAGGGCTTCGTCCGGGAGAAGAAGACCGTGGCCTCGGTCGGGTTTTTCTTCGGCGCGGCTGACGCGGCGGAAGCCGTGCTGAAAGGCCGCCTGGCCGGACTGGACGCCGTGCGGGCCGTTCACATCCAGGGCGTCGACGACCTCTACGCTGCGCGCTGCAAGGCGCTCGGCGTCAAACCCGGGAAGGCCGGGCCGACCAAGGACGAATCGCGGCTGGCCGGCCTCGTTCCCGTCCGGACCGAGAAGATGGGTGACATGATGAGCCTGTGGGGGCTCCGGGAGGAGATGCGGAAGCTCAACTACCAGCCGTCCCCGTCGATCATGATGGCGGAGACCGAGCTCCGGAACTTCGTCGACGGGGAGCGGTCCGTCCTCGACATCCGCGACGCCGCCTCGGCCGAATTCGAGCCGATCGACCTCCTCGAAGTCGAGAAGTGGGTCGGCATCCAGGAAAAGCTCGGTCTGATCACGATCAAGAAGAAATAAAAGACCTTATTTTGCGAACAGCTTCTCCAGGGTCGGGATGAGGTCCACGGTCTTTTCGAACTCGATCAGCGGGATCTTCTTGGCCTGGGCGATGGTCGTGAAGCGGCCGTCGGCGTTCCCTTCCTTGTAGACGAGGAGGATGTTCGAGTTCGGGGCCACGGCGTCGATGGTCTGCTCGTCGGTCGTGTCGCCGGCGGCCGCGCCCTGGGAGCGGCGCTTCATGCCCTCGATGTGGGCGCCGATGATCTGGATGCCCTGCTTGCGGGCCTCGGCGATGAGGGCGGCGGCCCGGCCGAGCTCGTCCTCGATCTCGATGCCGGCCGCGCCCATGCCCTTGAGGCTGGCCCCCATGGTGATGATGAGCGTCTTGTAGGGCGTGCCCGCTTTGGCCTTTGCTTGGAGAGTTTCGGGGCCGGCCAGGGGATCGATGTCGAAGGGCATCTTCAGCCGCTGCATAACGACCTTGATGGTCGTCGGCCCGTTGCTCTGGCCGCAGGAGGTGATGAGGACGGGCAGCTCGGCCTTGGCCTCCTGGGCTTGGGGCCGGAGGGCGGCCGGGGCCAGGATGACGAGGGCGGCGGCGGCGAGGACCGCGGCGGATCTATGGAGTCTGGACATGGTTCGCTCCTTTCGTCGATGCGCAGGGCTCAGGAGCCCATGTTAGGCCAAAGCCCCGGCCCGGTCAACCTCCGGACGGGGTCAAGCCTGCGCAATGCCGGATTCTGGCATTGCGTAGGTTTGACCCCGTCTGGTATAGTCTTGGCCGTAGTAAACCTGTTCGTCCCGGAGGACCGATGAACGACCTCAAGGCGCGGATCGCAGTTTTCGCCGGAGCCGCGGCGCTCCTCGTCCTGGCCGGCTGCCAGGGCGCCCGGGACCGGGTGGAGCCGGTCACGGTCGACGAGATCGCGGCCCACATCAAGTACCTCTCGAGCGACCAGTTGGAGGGGCGGGCGGTCGGGACCAGGGGCATCGAGCTGGCCGCCCGCTACCACGAGGATTTCTTCCGGACCATGGGCCTCGAGCCCGCCTTCGGCGCCAGCTACAGGCAGACCTTCCCCCTCAAGGGCTCCCGGCCCGATCCCCAGGCCTCGCTCGAGATCAACGGCCCCGGCGTCGCCATCGCCCGCGGGCAAGGTCCTGCTCGTCGAGGTCAACGAGCCGGGTAACCGCCCCGGCGGCGTCTTCGACGGCGAGGACATGACCTACTACGGCCGGTGGCCCTACAAGTACGAGAAAGCGACCGAGCTCGGCGCGGCCGGCGTCCTCATCATCCACGACACCAAGGGCGCGGCCTACGGCTGGGACGTGCTTCGGGCGTCCTGGGGCAACGAGAGCTTCTTCGACCCCGACCGGGACCGCCGGCTTCTCTTCGAGGGCTGGACGAGCGGGGAGACGGCCGACCGCGTCCTGGCCGCGGCCAAGCTCGACCGCAAGGCCCTGCGCGAAAAGGCCGAGACGCCGGACTTCGCGCCGGTTCCGCTGGGCCTGAAGGCGACGGTCCGCCAGCACCGCGAGTTCCGGACCGTCGACGGCGTCAACGTCGCCGGCATCGTCCGGGCCAAGCATCCCGCGGCGAGCGGCCGGACGATCGTCCTCTCGGCCCACTACGATCACTTCGGCAAGGACGAAACGCTCCAGGGCGACCAGATCTACAACGGGGCGGTGGACAACTGCTCCGCGTCGGCGGCCCTGCTGGCCACGGCCGGGTTCTACGCCCAGCGCCCGGACCGGCTCAAGGACGACCTCTGCTTCGTCGCCGTCACGGCCGAGGAGCAGCTCATCCTCGGCTCGTCGTATTTCGCGCGCCATCTGCCGTTCAAGAAGGACACGGTCGTCGCGGACATCAACTTCGAGATGACCAACGTCTGGGGCGAGACCGAGGACGTCTTCGCCATCGGGGCCCGGCACTCCGACCTCGACGCCGTTTGCCGTGAGGCCGCCGAGAAGATGGGCCTGCGCTACACGCCCGAGCGGAACGGCGAGCTAGGCTTCTTCTACCGGTCCGACCAGATCTCCTTCGCCCGGGCCGGCATTCCCGGCGTTTGGCTGAGCCAGGGCATCGTGGCCAAGGGCCCGGATAAGGGCCTCGTCCAGCGCCAGTTCGAGGATTACCGGCGGACGAAGTACCACAAGGTCGGCGACGAGGTCCAGCCCGACTGGGACCTGCGCGGCGCGGTCCAGATCGTCGACTGGGCCCGGGGCATCATCGCCATTCTCCAG
Organism: Candidatus Aminicenantota bacterium; assembly: GCA_026393955.1. Taxonomy (GTDB): domain Bacteria; phylum Acidobacteriota; class Aminicenantia; order Aminicenantales; family Saccharicenantaceae; genus RBG-16-66-30. The sequence goes on along the minus strand of JAPKZE010000416.1, from coordinate 1,024 downwards.
GAGCGGAAGGACCTGCCGCAGTTCGTGCCGACGAGCTCGTTCAAGCGCGAGTCCGTAAAGTAATTTTACCCGGCGCGGCTCCGGCTCGCCTGGGATCGCCTGGCACGTTTTGTGCTGCGATTGAGGCGGTGCTTTGTGAACGATCCCGCCGGACATGCCGCGCTTTTTTAGGGGAGGTCGACGCCTATGCGAAAAACAATGCTCGTCCTTTGTCTGGCCGTTCTCGCCGTCTGGTCTTTGGGCCGGCCCCTTCAAGCCGATACCCAGAAAGCGGCGGGCGTCGCGGACAAAACCTACCGGGACGGCGTCCTTCGGAAGGTCGCCGAGATCGTCGAGACCAAGTACGTCCTCGAGGACAAGTCCAAGGGCTTCGCCGACGCCTTCCGGGCGAAATGCGCCGCCGGGGCCTATGACGCGTTGACCGACGCCAAGATCTTCGCGGAGACGGTCACCGCCGACCTCATCGCTATCAGCCACGACAAGCATCTGAATTTCCGGGTGATGATACCCAGCGACGTCGGCGAGAAGGCCTCCGGCTCCCTCCATCACCCCGTCCGCTATTTCCGTCTCAGACTCAAGGAGAACGTCGGATTCCAAAAACTGGAATGGATCGAGCCGGGCATCGGCTATATCGATCTGCGGCGGTTCTATTCCTTCGACCAAGCCAAGGACATGGCCGTCGCCGCCATGACCTTCCTGTCCAACGCCCGCGCCATCATCATCGACGTCCGGGAGAACGGCGGCGGCTCGGGGGACTACCTGAGCAGCTACTTCCTGCCGTACCCGACCCAGCTGAGCGGATCGTTCGCCCGTCAAACCGGAGCCCTGACCGAGAGCTGGACCCGCCGGGATATCGGCGTGGAGCCGCGCCTCGACGTCCCCATCTTCGTCCTGACGGGGCCGAACACCTTCTCCGCCTCCGAGGCCTACGCCTACGACATGCAGGCCCTGAAGAGGGCCAGGCTCGTCGGAGAGCCGACGAAGGGCGGGGCCCACTCCACCGACGTCTACGGCATCGACGGCC
>JAPKZE010000014.1 GCA_026393955.1 Candidatus Aminicenantota bacterium | reverse complement strand
GAGGTCGAGGCGCCCGTGCGGGCCATCGGCGACGTCAAGCCGCCGAAGCTCGTCCGGGAAGTGGCGCCGATCTATCCGGAGATCGCCCGTCAGGCCCGGGTCGAGGGCATCGTCATCGTCGAGGCGACGACGGACGTGTACGGGCGGGTGACGTCGGTCAAGGTGCTGCGGTCGATCCCGCTGCTCGATCAGGCGGCCATCGACGCGGTCCGGCAGTGGGTCTACGAGCCGATGGTCATCAACGGACGGCCGCGGCCCGTCGTCTTCACCGTCACCGTCCGGTTCCAGCTCAAGTAGGTCCGTAAAGTCAGTCAATGGCTTTCGATATTTTTCAGGAGGTATAACCCATGCAATTTGGTCTGATGGAAATGTGGACGGCCATGGGCGGTGTGGCCAAGACCGTCGCGATCATCCTGATCTTCATGTCGATCGTGTCGATCTACATGTTCATCGAGCGGCTTATGGTGTTCTCGCGGGCCAAGAAAACGTCCCGCGCTGTCGCCCCCAAGCTGGCCGACCTGCTTAAGAGCGGCAACCTCAAGGACGCCCTGGCCCTGTCCAACAAGAAGGACTATAAGGGCAGCCACCTGGCCCGCGTCACCTCAGCCGGCATCCAGAGCTTCATCGAGGGCAAGGAAGCCAAGCTGCACCTCGAAGAGCAGATCGAGTCCGCGTCCCGGGGCTGCCAGCGCTCCAAGACCCTGTTCAGCCAGGAGCTCCGTCGCGGCCTGCCGATCCTGGCCACGATCGCCACGTCGGCCCCCTTCGTCGGGCTGTTCGGAACGATCTTCGGCATCATCAACGCGTTCCGCGGCATGCAGCTGACCGGCTCGGGCGGCATCGGCGCGGTCGCCGGCGGCATCTCCGAGGCCCTCATCACCACGGCCATCGGCATCGGCGTCGCGGTCCTGGCCCTCTGGGTCTTCAGCACGCTGAACTCACGCATCGAGCTCTACGACGCCGAGATGGAGAATACCGCCTCCCAGGTCGTCGACTTCTTCATCAAGTCCGGCGAAGGCCGCTAAGGACCAGAGGTCCGGCCTGGTTTGCGGGCCGGATTGAGAGAGAGGCATACTATGGGATTCTCAGTATCGATGGGCGGCAAAGACACCGTCCGGTCCGAACCGAATGTCGTCCCTCTCTGTGACGTCCTGCTCGTCCTTCTCATCATCTTCATGATCGTGACGCCCCTCATCCAAAAGGGCGTCGATGTCAGGCTTCCGAACGCCCAGTTCACCGCCAACATGCCGGAGAACCCCGACGTCGTCCTGGAGATCAAGAAGGACGCGCGCGACCCCAAGGGTTTCCTCCTTTATGTCAACCAGGACAAGGTGACGATGGAGACCTTGCAGAACGCGCTCGAAGAGGCGTTCCTGACCGTCGCCGACAAGAAGCTCTATCTCAAGGCGGACTCGGAACTCGAATACGGCATATTCGCGGATCCCATCTGGGATATCATTCGGGCCGCGGGAATCGAGTCGGTCGGCATCATCACGGAGAAGAAGACGGAAAAGGGCGACTGAGCGCGGCGCAACCTCCCGTGCACCTTCCGCTTTAAACGCGAACGCGACGGGGGAAGGAAGCGAGTGATCGCTTCCTTCCCCCGTTTTTTTATTCCCCCGCCAACCTGAGGACTTCGGCGATAAAGTCTTCGGCCAGGCGGGCCGCCGGGACCTTCCGCAGGACTTTCCCCTTCCTGAAGATGACCCCGCCGCCGCGGCCGCAGGCCAGGCCGATGTCGGCCTCCTTGGCCTCCCCCGGCCCGTTGACCGTACAACCCATGACCGCCACC
>JAPKZE010000155.1 GCA_026393955.1 Candidatus Aminicenantota bacterium | reverse complement strand
GTGCCGCCGGGGGAGCGGGAGCCGGTGCCGCTCATGAAAGACATCGGGTTCTTCAAGCACCAGCGGCTCATCGTCCTCCGCAACCGGGGCCGGATCGACCCCGAGAAGATCGAGGATTACATCGCCACCGACGGCTACGCCGCCGCGGCCAAGGCCCTGGGCGAGATGTCCCCCGAAGCGATCATCGCCGAGGTCACCGCGGCGGGCCTGCGCGGCCGGGGCGGCGCGGGCTTCCCCACCGGCCTCAAGTGGCAGGCGACCCGCGGGGCCGCGGGCCGGCCCAAGTACGTCGTCTGCAACGGCGACGAGGGCGACCCGGGGGCGTTCATGGACCGGTCCGTCCTCGAGGCCGATCCTCACGCCGTCATCGAAGGGATGATCATCGGGGCCCGGGCCGTGGGAGCGGAACGGGGCTTCCTCTATATCCGGCACGAGTATCCGCTGGCGCTGGCCCGCGTCGGCAAGGCCCTGGACCAGGCCCGGCGGCTCGGCCTGCTCGGGCGGGACATCCTGGGCACGGGCTTCGAACTCGACCTCGAGGTGGTCCGCGGCGCCGGCGCCTTCGTCTCCGGCGAGGAGACCGCCCTGCTGGCCGCCATCGAAGGCGGCCGCGCCTATCCGCGTCAGCGCCCCCCCTACCCCGCCCAACGGGGGCTCTGGGGCAAGCCGACGGTGATCAACAACGTCGAGACCTGGGCCAACATCCCCCCGATCATCCGTCGCGGCGCGGCCTGGTTCGCCGGGCTCGGGACGGAGAAAAGCAAGGGCACCAAGATCTTCTCCCTCGTCGGCAAGATCGCCAACACCGGCCTGGTCGAAGTGCCGATGGGCATCCCTCTCCGCGAGATCGTCTACGGCATCGGCGGCGGCATCCCGGGCGGCCGGGAGTTCAAGGCGGTCCAGATCGGCGGCCCGTCCGGAGGCTGCATCCCCAAGTCGCTCCTGGATCTCCCCGTCGACTACGAGAGCCTCAAGGCCGCCGGGAGCATGATGGGTTCGGGCGGCATGATCGTCATGGACGAGGACACCTGCATGGTGGATATCGCCCATTACTTCCTGCGGTTCGCCGAGGACGAGTCCTGCGGCAAGTGCGCCCCCTGCCGGGTCGGCACGGGGGAGATGGCCCGCCTCCTGGCCGGGATCACGGCCGGCCGGGGGACGGTCGAGGACCTGGCCCGGCTCGAAAGCCTGGCCGCGACGACGGTCAAAGGCTCGCTCTGCGGGCTCGGCCAGACGGCGCCGAACCCCGTCCTGACGACGCTCCGCTATTTCCGCGACGAGTACGAAGCCCACGTCCTCGACAAGCGCTGTCCCGCCCTCGTCTGCAAGGCCCTCATCTCCTTCGCCGTCGACCCGGAGCGCTGCGTCGGCTGCCTCCTCTGCAAGAAGGCCTGTCCCGTCGGGGCCATCTCCGGGGAGCTGAAGAAGGTCCACACGATCGACCAGGCCGCCTGCACCAGGTGCGGCATCTGTCTCGGCGTCTGCCCGTCCAAGGTCCGGGCCGTTTATAAGACGACACCCGCTCACGCGGGTGCGGCCGTGTCGCCGATGGCGGCCCGGACGGCCCCCTCGAGGCCGACAGGAGAGGGCCGGTGAAGCTCACGATCGACGAGCGCGAGGTCGAGGCCCGGGCCGGGCAGACGATCCTCGAAGCCGCCCGAAGCGCCGGCCTGTCCATCCCCTCCCTCTGCGACCATCCCGACCTCGAGCCCTTCGCCGGCTGCCGGATCTGCCTCGTCGAGATCGCCGGAAGGAAGGACTTCGCGCCGGCCTGCGCGACCGCGGCCGAGGACGGGATCGTCGTCCGGACGCGGACGCCCGAGATCGTCGCCCTGCGGAAGAGCATCCTCTCCTTCATCCTGGCCCAGCACCCCTATGCCTGCCTCGTCTGCCCGGAGAAGAAGACCTGCGACGACCTCAAGGCCACCATCCGCAAGACCGGAGAGGTCACCGGCTGCGTTCTCTGCCACCAGAACGGCGCCTGCGAGCTCCAGAAGGTCGCCGACGAGATCGGCCTGGAGAGAGTCGACCTGCCCGCCGTTTACCGCGGCCAGGAGGTGCACCGGGAAGATCCGTTCTTCGACCGCGACTATAACCTGTGCATCCTCTGCGGCCGCTGCATCCGGATCTGCGAACAGGTCCGCGGCGCCGCCGTCCTCTCGTTCCTCCACCGGGGCGGTCGGACCGAGGTGGGCCCGGCGCCCGGCCGGACCCTGCTCGAGTCCGGTTGCCGGTTCTGCGGCGCCTGTGTCGATGTCTGCCCCACCGGCGCGCTGGTCGAACGGGCGGTCCGGCCCCGGCCGGCGGCGACGAGCGCGGCCGAGATCGTCTGTCCGTTCTGCGGCCAGGGTTGCGTCCTGACGCTCGGGTGCCGAAAGAACGAGATCAACGACGCGCGGCCGGCCGTCGCGGCCCCCAACCGCGGTCAGGCCTGCGTCAAGGGCCGATTCCTCGTCCGCGCTGCGGTGGCCGGGCCGGGCCGGATCCTCGGATCGTACGTCCGGAGGAACGGACGGCTCGAGCCCGTCCCGTTCGATGAAGCCCTCGAACGGGCGGCCGCCGGCCTCCGGACCGCGACGCCGGAACGGACGGCCCTCGTGTATCCGTCGCAGGCGCCGCTCGAGGACGTCTACGCCTTCCTCGAATTCGGCCGCGAGGCGCTCGAGGCCGGGTCGGTCGCGGCCTCGCCGTCGCCCGACGTTGACGCGGCGCTCGAAGCTTTCGCGGCCAGGCACGGCGCCGCCCTCCCGGTGGAACGGCGGCTCGAGGAGATCGGACGCGCCGGTTCGATCCTGGCCTGGAACATCGACCTTCCGGAAGACCATCCGCTGGCCTGGCTCGAGGTGGTTCGCGCGGTCCGCAAGGGCGCGGATTTCGTCGTCGCCGGGACCGCGCCGGCGGGGCCGGTCGGGAGGGACGCCGTCGCCCTGGACATCGGGCCGGGGGCCGAGGCCGCCGCGGCCGAGCTGGCCGCCGCGCTCTCGGATCGCCCCGCCGTTTCGAAGCGGACCCGCCGGGCTTTCGACCTGGCCGCGTCCAAGCTGGCCCTGCGGGCGCCGGCCATCTTGTTCGATGCCGGCTCTCTCGCGGACCCCTCGGGCCTCGAGCTCCTCGGCCGGCTCTGGAACCTGGCCTTGCTCGTCGGAGGCCGGCTCTTCCCTCTCGCCCGGGGTTCGAACGAGCGCGGCGTCCACGCGCTCTCCCGCGCTCTGCCCGGTCCCGGCTCCCGAAAGGACCTCGAGGCCGTCCGGGACGGTCTCCGGGCCGGCGCGTTCGAGGCCCTCTATCTCGCCGGCCCGCTGCCGGACCTCGCGGACCGGAAACCGCCGTTCCTCCTCATCCAGGATACGCACTGGAGCCGCAACGCCGAGCGGGCCGACGTCGTCCTCCCGGCCGCCGTGTTCGCCGAGGCCGGAGGGACCTGGGTGAACACCGAGGGGCGCGTCCGGACCTACGCGCCGGCCCTGGCGGGCCGCGGTTCCGCCCGGCCCGACGGCGCGATCCTGGCCGCGCTGGCCGAACGGCTGGGCCACCCCGGCCGCCTCGGGGCCGATCGCGCCGCGGCCCTGCGGGAGATCTGCGGGCGCGTTCCCGGGTTGAACGGCTACCGGCCGGACATGACCGGCGAAGGGTTCTTCCTCGCCGGGACTCCGGCCGGAGCACCCGGGGTCATCCCGCTGGCCGCCCCGGCGCGCCGCCGGCCCGGCCGGCCCCGGAAGACCCTGGCCGCGGACGCTACCGCCGAGGAAACCCTCCGCGGCTTCGACCTCGTCGCCGGCCACCGCGGCTACGCCCGAACGAGGAGGGCCCGCTGATGCCCCGCGTCGTCCGCCGTGAACGCCTGGTCCCCAACATCCATCTGCTCGAGGTCGAGGCGCCGGAGATCGCCCGCAAGTGCCGGCCGGGCCAGTTCGTCATGGTCATGCCGGACGCCCGCGGCGAACGGATCCCGCTGACGATCGCCGACTGGGACCGCGACCGCGGCACGGTCGTCTCCGTCTTCATGGCCGTCGGCACGACGACGCGAAAGCTGGCCCTGCTCGAGGCCGGGGACACCGTCCCCATCTTCGCCGGGCCCCTGGGCCTGCCTTCGGAGATCGGGTCCGTCGGGACCGTGCTTTGCGCCGGCGGCTGTTTCGGCATCGCGGCCATCCATCCCCTGGCCCGGGCCTTCAAGGCGGCCGGCAACCGCGTCATCGTCCTCGTCGACGTCAAGGCCCATTACCTCCTGTACTGGAGGGACAAGCTGGAATCGGTCGCCGACGAGCTCATCGTCTCCTCGCGGGACGGCCTCACCGGCGATACGGACTACGTGCCCCGCCACGTCCGCGACATCCTCGGGCGCGGCCGGATCGACCGCGTCGTCGCCGTCGGCTGCACCTATCTCATGTCGAGCATCGCCGAAGCCACGCGGCCCTCCGGCGTCAAGACCGTGGTCAGCCTCAATCCGATCATGGTGGACGGCACGGGCATGTGCGGGGCCTGCCGGGTGACCGTGGACGGCCGGACCAAGTTCGCCTGCGTCGACGGTCCGGATTTCGACGGCCACCTCGTCGACTGGGTCGAGCTCTACGCCCGGCGGCGGTCCTACTTCGACGACGAGATCCGGTCGCTCTGCGCCTGGGAAGAGGAGCGGTTCCCGTGAGCGGGCAGGACAAGATCGGCCCCGCCCTCGCAGCCGAGATCCTGGCCGAGTTCGAGAAGGACTGGCGCAAGGAGCTGCGCCGGGCCGTGCCGGTCAAGGAGCGCATCAAGATCGCCCGCCGGCCCATGCCCCAGCGCACGGCCGCGGAGCGCAGCCTGGATTTCGCCGAGGTCAACCTGGGGCTCTCGGCCGAGGAGGCCGTCGCGGAGGCCCGGCGGTGCCTGGACTGCGCCAAGCCGGGCTGCATCGCCGGCTGTCCCGTCCGCATCGACATCCCCACGTTCGTCAAGCTCGTCGAAAAAGGCGAGTTCGCGGCGGCCGCGGCCAAGGTCCGCGAGGCCAACAGCCTGCCCGCCGTCTGCGGCCGGGTCTGTCCGCAGGAGACCCAGTGCGAGGAGACGTGCCACTTGCGCAAGGCCACGGGGGTGCCGGTGGCCATCGGCAACCTGGAGCGCTTCGTCTCCGATATCGAGCGGACGCGGGGCGGCGCCGTCGTCCCGAGCCTTCCCCCGCCGACCGGACACAAGGTGGCCGTCGTCGGGGCCGGCCCGGCCGGTCTGACCGTGGCCGGCGAACTGGCCCGGGCCGGTCACCGGGTGACCATCTTCGAGGCCCTCCACGACGCGGGCGGGGTCCTCGTCTACGGCATCCCCGAGTTCCGCCTGCCCAAGTCGATCCTCGTCGCCGAGGTCGACTACCTGGAACGGCTCGGGGTCGAGCTCCGCCTGAGCTTCATCGTCGGCCGGACGGCGACCCTGGACGACCTCCGGGCCGACGGCTACGAGGCCGTCTTCATCGGCAGCGGGGCGGGCCTGCCCAACTTCATGAAGGTCCCCGGCGAGAACCTGGTCGGCGTTTATTCGGCCAACGAGTACCTGACCCGGGTCAACCTGATGCGCGCGTACGATTTCCCCCGCTACGATACGCCCGTCTTCCCCGGCCGCCGGGCGGCCGTCATCGGCGGCGGCAACGTGGCCATGGACTCCGTCCGGACGGCCAGAAGGCTCGGAGCCGAGCGGGCCCTCATCATCTATCGTCGCTCCCGGGTCGAGATGCCGGCCCGGGTCGAGGAGGTCCACCACGCCGAGGAGGAGGGCATCGAGTTCCACTTCCTGACCGTGCCGACGCGCTACATCGGCGACGCGCACGGCCGGCTCGAGGCCATGGAGTGCCTGCGCATGGAGCTCGGCGAGCCCGACGCGTCCGGCCGCCGCCGCCCCGTGCCGGTCCCCGGATCGGAATTCATCACCGAGGTCGACCTCGTCGTCGTGGCCATCGGCCAGAGCCCGAATCCCCTGATCCCGCAGACGACACCCGGCCTAAGCGTCGGGAAGTGGGGCACGATCGACGTCGATTGGGCGACCATGGCGACGTCCCTGCCGGGCGTCTACGCCGGCGGCGACATCGTCCGGGGCGGCGCCACCGTCATCCTGGCCATGGGCGACGCCAGGACCGCGGCGGCGGCCATCGACCGCCGCCTCCGGAACGGTTCCGGAGGATGATCCACGCCCGGGAGGAGACCAGGACCATGTCGAAGCTCCGCACCGCCGTCCTCGCGCTCATCGCCGCCGCCCTGGCCGCCGCGTCGTGCGGCGGCCGCCCGGCGCAACAGGCCGACCTCATCCTGACGAACGCCAAGGTCGTCACCATGGCCGCGGACGCACCCCGGGCCGAGGCCCTGGCCGTGGCCGGCGGCAAGATCATCTTCGCCGGCGGCCGCGCCGGCGCGTTACGCCTGCGCGGCCAGGCCACCCGGGTCGTCGACCTCGGCGGGCGCATGGTCCTGCCGGCCTTCCAGGATTCGCACATCCATCTCGTCACCGGCGGCGTCGAGCTCGGCCTTTGCGACCTCAACGGGCTCCGGACGAAGGACCAGGTCATGGCCAAGGTCCGCGATTACGCCGCGGCCCATCCCGGCGCCGCGTGGGTCACCGGGGGCGGCTGGGACCTGCCCCTCTTCCCGCAGGCGAACCCGCGCAAGGAGGACCTGGACGCCGCCGTGCCCGACCGTCCGGCCGTGCTCGCCTCGGCCGACGGCCATTCCGCCTGGGCGAACTCCCGGGCCCTGGCCCTGGCCGGCGTCACCAGGTCCACCCCGGACCCGGCCGGCGGCCGGATCGAGCGCGACCCGGGCACGGGCGAGCCGAGCGGGACCCTCCGCGAGAGCGCCGCGGGCCTTGTCGACAGGTTCGTTCCCGATCTCGGACCGGAGGACTATATAAAAGGACTGCGGGCCGGACAGACGCTGGCCAACCAGCACGGCATCGCGTCGATCATCGAGGCCAGCGCCGGCCCGGCTCTCCTCGATGCCTACGCGGCCCTCGACCGCGCCGGGGAGCTCTCGGTCCGGGTCCTGGCCTCGCTCCACGTAAACACCGATCGTGGCGTATCCGAGACCGGGCGGCTGACAGAGCTTCGCCGGCGATACGCGGGCCGGCGGCTCAAGGCGACCGCGGCCAAGATCTTCGCCGACGGGGTCATGGAGCCGCATACCGCAGCGCTCCTGGAGCCCTACGTCGACCGGCCCGGGGACCGGGGGACGCCTCTCCTCGAGCCCGAGGCGTTCGACGCGCTGGCCGTAGCGCTCGACCGGGCCGGATTCCAGATCCACGTCCACGCCATCGGCGACCGGGCCGTCCGCATGGCCCTCGACGCCTTCGAGGCGGCCGGCCGGGCCAACGGCTTCCGCGACATGCGCCACCACATCGCCCACCTCGAGCTCATCGATCCCGCCGACATCCCGCGCTTCCGGCGGCTCGGCGCCGCGGCCAACTTCCAGGCCCTGTGGGCTTACGCCGATCCCTACATCACCGACCTGACCCTGCCCATCCTGGGACCGGCCCGGTCGCGCTGGCTCTACCCGATCGGGAGCGTCGCCCGGACCGGGGCCGTGATCGCCGGGGGCAGCGATTGGTCGGTCTCCTCCCTCGACCCGCTCCAGGCCATCCAGGTCGCCCTGACCCGCCGGGGGCCCGAGGACCCCCCGGGCGAGGCCTGGATCCCCGAGGAGCGGGTCGATCTCACGACCATGCTCCGGGCCTACACCGTGAACGGCGCCTGGCTCAGTCACGAAGAAGGCTGGCGGGGCACCCTGGCGGCCGGCCAGGCGGCCGACCTGATCGTCCTCGACCGCGACCTGTACGCCGTTCCGCCCTCCGAGATCGGACGCGCCAAGGTGCTCCTGACGCTCCTCGACGGCCGGGAGGTCTTCCGCGATCCGGCCCTCGTTTTTTAAGGCCGGTTGACTCCGGCGACCGAGGGGTTTATTGTATTCCCAGGACAGGGAGGGGCCGGAACCGATGCGTCTCCGGGTCGGCCGCCGGACGGGATTCATGATCCCGGCCACGGCGGACAGCAAGGACCGCCGACCGACGGTAGGCGGGAATATCTACGTCCGCATGACCACGCTGACCTTCCGCGTCGAGATGTACGACGAGGGCCTCCGCATCTTCGAGGAAAGCGTCATTCCCGCGGCCCGGGCCCAGAAGGGCTTCCGGGGCTTCTACGTCCTGGCCGACCGTCAGGCGGCCCGCTGCGTCGCCCTGACCTTCTGGGACGACGAGGCCTCGGCGGTGGCCAACGAGGAGAACCGCTACTACCAGGAACAGCTGGTCAAGTTCATGCCGCTGTTCCTGTCGGACCCCGTCCGCGAGGGCTACGAGCTCGTCCTCGAGTCCCACTGATCCGGACGCGGCGCTGTTTACGGATTCCGCCGGATGTGCTATAAATGATGTTCTTTTTCAGCCATGACGAACCTTGCAAATATCTTCAGCCTGGAAACCGTCCTCAGCCTGTTCGCCCTCCTCTTCGCCATCACCATCCACGAGGCCGCCCACGCCTGGACGGCGATGAAAAAGGGCGACCCGACGGCGGCGGCCATGGGCCGGGTGTCCCTCAATCCCCTCGCCCACATCGATCCGATCGGCACGGTCCTCCTTCCTCTCATGCTGCGCATCGCCGGCGCACCCGTCTTCGGCTGGGCCAAGCCGGTCATGGTCAATCCCCGGAACCTCCGCCATCCCCGGCGAGACAACCTCTGGATCTCCTTCGCCGGCCCGGCGGCCAACATGACCGCTGCGGCCGTGTCCCTGGTCCTCATCCTGGCCGTCAAAGCTGTTCGGCCAGGCACGATCGGGTTCCTGGCTCGTTTTCTCAGAGGGGATCAACAGGTCCACGCCGGGATCTATCCCCTCGAGGGGCTCGTGCTCGTCCTCTTCTTTTTCATACTCATCAACACCTATCTTGCCGTCTTCAATCTCATCCCCGTGCCTCCGCTGGACGGGAGCGGCGTGCTGTCGGGGCTCCTCTCCGACAAGGCCGCCGCGGCTTACGACAAGCTGAGGCCTTACGGAATTTTCATCGTCATGGGCTTGATCGTGCTGGGCCTCCTGAGTGTCATCATCCGTCCCATCCTGGACATTATCGGCCGCATCAT
>JAPKZE010000215.1 GCA_026393955.1 Candidatus Aminicenantota bacterium | reverse complement strand
ATGGCCGCCTGGTTCGAGGTGAGCTTGTAGACCTCGAGCATGAGCAGGGCCGTCAGCAGCGAGACGGCCGTCAGGCCGGCCCAGGGCGACAGGCCCCGGAAGGGCCAGAGAACGGCCCCGACGATCCCGCCGAAGACGAGGTTGACGGCGTGCATGGTCCTCAGCCGATGTAGCCCAGCCCCTTGAGCTTCTTCTTGATCTCCTCTTCGGAATCCACCTCCTCGATCTTGGCCACTTCCTTCTCGAGGCAGTGGGTGACGAACTCCTCGACCGAGGAGTACCCCGACATTTCGGCGTACTTCTTGATCTTGCCGAAGAGGGCCTTGTCGATCGCGACCTTCGCGGTGGCCATGGCGATGCTCCTTTCCGTTCCCTATTCGAGGACGTTCCGGCCGATCATGTCCTTGGGCTTTTCGACGCCGAAAGCGCCGAGCACCGAGGCTGTCAGATCGTGGAGGGCCGGGTCCTCGGCCGTGAACTTGCGGTTGGCGAACGCGATGCCCGGAAGAAGGTCCGGAGCCGACATGTGGTCGCCGCTCCACTTCTGGTCGTTGTCCTCGATGACCTCTTTGGGGAATCCCCCCAGCGGCGACTGCCACGAGATCCGGTAGCCGCGGTTGAAGCCGAGGACGATATCGGGGGCCATCTCCAAGTCCTTCCCGCGGTAGGCGTCCTTGGAGATGAAGGCTTTGAAGATGGGGTGCTCGCCGGTCTTCGGATCGGTCAGGGCCTCGAGCTTCCCAACGATCTCCCGGACGAGATTGTCCTTGTCCGCACCCGGAGCGACCGTGCCCTCGCCCTCGCGCCCTTTTTGGTTGATGTAGAGGCTGTTGAGCCCCATGCCGTAGGCTCGGGTCTTGGCCCAGTCGGTGTTGTCGAAGTAGGCCGACTCCTCCTGCTTCCAGGGCCTCTTGAGCCGGTGGTAGCCCTCCCGGAGAAGCCAGGTATTGAGGTTGAAGCCGCGGCGGAAGGTGTTGAAGCCGTGATCGGACATCACCAGGACGATCGTGTCCTTGCCGGCCTTGCCCAGGGCCAGGTCGAGGGCCCGGTCCATCTCGCCGTAGGTCCGGGCGATGACGTCGCCGAAGCGGGCGGCCAGCTTTTCGTCGTAGGCCGGGTGGCCGGGATCGGTCAGGCGCCAGAACATGTGCTGTCGCTGGTCGGCGTTGGAGAAGTAGTAGAAGAGCAGGCCCTCGTCGAACCGGCCGAGCTCGTACTCGAGCATGGCCATGCTCTCCTCGTAGACCTTATGGTCGAGGGCCAGGAACTCCTCCTCGTCCAGGACGCCGTTCTCGAGCGCGCTCGTGTCGGCCGGCAGGCCCTTGGTGAAATAGGGGCCGAAGCGCCTCTCGAGCTCGCGGGCGTACGACTCGGGCGTCGAAAGAGGCAAGGCCGGACGGGCCGGGTCCATGTGGATGGGCGAGACATAGAGCTTGAACTTGGGCCGGACCTCCTTGAGATAGAAGAGGCAGATGCCGTGGACGCTCTGGGTCGGGAACAGGCTGAAGCGGACGCGCGTCCAGCCGCTCCACTCCCGCTCCCGGAGGACGAACTCGTTGTCCTGGATGACGATCTTGGCGGCCGCGTGGGTCGGATCGATGAAGACCTGGAAGGGGATGGACGCCTCCGGCGCGTCCGTCCGGAAGGTGTTGACCGGGCCGGTCAGCGCGGACTCGACGCGGTTGCCGACCACGAAGACGTTGGTGACGCGGCCGCCTCCGCCGGCCTCCTGGATGACGGAGGTCGCTTCGTCGGTGAAGTAGCTGAAGATGCCGTAGGAGCCCTTGAGATCGGGAGTGTTCATGCCGGCGAGCGTCCGCTGCTTCGACTCGACCGGCGGATAGTTGGACGGCATCTTGAAGACCGTGGACGGGATGCCGGCCTCTTCGAGGACCTGCCAGAAGGCCCGGCCCTTGCGGAGGTTGCGGACCCCGCCGCCGGAGAGGGGGATGACCGCCTTGCCGAGGCGGACGGTCTTGGCGGCCGAGGACGTCTCGGTCGCGGAGAACACGGGCACGTAGGTTTTCGGATCGCGGTTGAAGAAATCGAAGATGTTGTGGCCGCCCGGGTCCATGCCGGTGATGAAGTTCGACCAGGCCACCGGGGTCTGGGGCGGGAGGCTCGTCCCGAGCGGCCGGAAATCGCCTCCGCCGGCGAGAAGCCTGCGGAAGGCCGGCAGCCGGCCTTCGTCGATCCATCTCCGCGTCAGGACCGGGTCCAGGCCGTCGAGGCCGAGGACGATCATCTTCGTCCTGGCCCGGGCCCGGCCGTAGACCTTGGGGCTGAACCGGCCCGCGCCGGCGAGGCCGACGGCGGCCGACGCGGCCACGCCAGCCTTGAGGAAATCCCTGCGGCTGAGGGCCGCCCGGCTCTTATCGCTCATGACGCCCTCCCTTGTCCTCGTTTCGTCCCGGCCAGGACGGCCGGATCGACGAGGCCGCGCCCGTCCATGTGAGCCGGCGGCGTGAGGCCGAACAGCTCCAGGACCGTCGGGGCGACGTCCATGATCGAAGGGTCCGTCCGCTTGAGCTTGAGGCTCGAGAACAGGACACCGGGGACCAGGGCGGGATCGATGCAGTGGTCGCCGCTCCAGGCCTTGAGGTTGTCCTCGACGACGACCCCGTTGACGATGCCCGTGACGCCGTCCCAGGACGCCCGGTAGCCCTCGTTGTAGCCGATGATCAGGTCGGGGGCGTTGTCCTTGTACGGTCCGGCGTAGACGGCGTCGCGGTCGTAGACGCGGCTGATGAGGGCCGGGCCGTTCCCCGCATCCTTGAGGGCGGTGAGCTTGCGGCCGAGCTCGGCCTTGAGCGCGGCGGCTTCGGCCCCCGGCCCGACGATGCCCTGCGACTCCCGTCCCTCGAGGTTGAGGTAGAGACCGCCCAGGCCGAGGGCGTAGGCCTTCGTCCTCGTCCAATCGACGCCCTTGAACCACTCGCCGCTCTCGGTCCGGCCCGACGCGAGGGCCAGATAGCCGTTCTGGTGGAGCCAGGAGTTGAGGTTGACGCCCCGGCGGAACGACTTGAAGCCGTGGTCCGACATCACGAACAGCACGCCCTTCCCGCCGAGGCCGGCCGCGACCCGGCCGACCAGGCCGTCCATCCTCTTGTAGAGGTCCTCGATGACCGCGGCGCTCATACGGGCGGGGGCGGACTTGAGGGCCGGATGGGCCTTGTCGAGGTAGCGGAAGAACATGTGCTGGATGCTGTCGGTCGTCTCGAAGACGATGGTCACGACGCCGCGCGGCGTCTTGGCCAGGGCGTTGCGGAGCATGGCCTCCCACTCTTCGTGGTTGGCGTAGGTCAGCTCGAGGAAAGCCGACTCGTCGAGGGCCCCTTCGTTCAGGGCCCAGGTGTCGTTGGCCTCACCCAGGGTGATGAACCGGCCCAGGAGCTTCGAGAGGTAGACGGCGTAGATGAACGGGTGCGAGATCGGCAGGGCCGGCTTCTCGGGATCGATGTTGAGCGGCGTCACGTACATCTCGAACATCGGTTCGAGGGCCGCGATGCGGAAGCGGCAGGTGCCCCGGATCTTCATCCCGAGCCCGGGCTTGAACGTGACCGGGGTCCAAGGGCTGAAGGTTTTTTCCTTGAGGAAGAACTTCTTGTGGCCCGCAAGGGCGATCCAGGCCCCGCCGGCCTCCTTGTCGACGGTGACGGTCAGAGGCAGGAGGATCTCCGCGGGCTTTTTGAGCAGCGAGTTCTCGGGACCCGAAAGCGCTGTCCGGATGACCGATCCGTCCCGGCGGACCAGGACGGCGACGCCGCCCTCGTGTTTGCGGACCTTGTCGGCGTCCTCGGTGAAGAAGGCGAACGTTCCCTGGCTGCCCTTCAGGTCCGGGGCGCACATGCCGGACAGCAGATGGCCCTTGAACTTCTCGGGGGGGAAAGTGATGGGCACCCTCAGGATCGTCGAGGCGATGCCTTTCTGGCCGAGGATCTTCCAGAAGGGCACGCTTTTCCTCATGCCCCGGATCTCGGGCTTGGAGAGCGGAACGAGGTATTTGCCCAGGGCGAGCGTGCGCTTGGGCCGGCCGATCCGGGCCGAGGAGAGGTCCGGGAGATAGGTCCGCGGATCGCGGCTGAGGAAGTCGAAGATGTTGTGCTTGGACGGCTCCGAGCCCGTCATGAACGAGGACCAGGCCACGGGCGAGATGGCCGGCGTCGTCGTCCGTAAACGGGCGTAGGAGCCTTCCTTTTTCAACCGGGCCAGGTTCGGCAGCTTCCCTTCCGCCATGAACTTCTCGGCCAGGGTCGGCTCCATCCCGTCGAGGCCGAGGATGACCACGCGATCGACGGGGCTCTTCCGGTAGACCCGCTGGCCGCGGATCGCCTTCCAGACGAATCGAAACGGCCAGGACAGGAAGGAGAAGACGGCCAGGAGAAAGGTCACGAAAAGGACCAGGAACGAAGAGAGGAAGGCGAAGCCGGCGCCGGGACCGATGTAGGCGGCGAGGGGGGCGGCGAGGACGAGGAAGAGGGCGGCGGCGAGGGGGAGGCTGGTTCTCTTCATCAGAAATTCTTCAGGATAACCGGGGCGACGTCGGAGATCTTGAGGTCTTCGCCGAGGTCCTCGGTGGCCCAGAAGAACGCATCGTCCCACGTGTGCATGCCCTGGAGGCCGGACCGACCGAAAACATCCTTCTTCCGGACCGAGCCCTTCATGTCGAAGCCGGGCTCGCCGACGACGATGAGGTCCGGTCCCTTGCCGGCGTGCGGGCCGGAGTAGACGCGCTCACCGAAGAAGATCTCGCGCACGACGCGGCGGCCCTGGTATTCAAGCTTGGTCAGCTTGGCCGCGATCTCCTCCCGGAGGGCCCTCCGGGCCGACCGTTCGACGGATCCCTTGGGGAACCTGTTCCTGAAGTTGATGTAGATCCGGTTCGGATCGAGGGCGAAGGCCCGGCTCCGTCCGTGGATGTCTTCGAGGCTCTCGGGCTCGGACTTGATGAACCGGAGGTAGCCGTTCTTCTCGAGCCAGGCGTTGAGGTAGACCTCCTGCTCGATGCCGGTGAAGCCGTGGTCGGACAGGATATAGAAGCCGTCATAGGAGTTGGTCAGCTTGTGATAGGCCGCGACGATCTTGCCGATGAGACGGTCGATGTGCCGGTAGAAGTCGAGGAAGCTCTGGTGCGACGGGTGGGACGGGTCCTCGTAGGCCCGCCAGAGGAAGTGGTGCAGGCGGTCCGTCCCGGTGACGACGAACTCGAAGTAGTCCCAACTCTCCTCCCAGAAGAAGTTCAGGGCCTTCTGCCCGCCGGCCATGGTCTTGCTGAGCTCCTGCCAGAGCACTTCCGGGCTTTCGCGGCACTTCAGGATATCGATGTCGATCTGGTAGCCCATCTGCTCCAGGGCCGCCCGGTAGCTCATGGGCCAGACCGCCTTGGCCAGCTCCAGCGCGACGAAGCCGGAGATGAGGACGCCGTCGATCTTCCGGGCGGGATAGGTCGCGGGCTGGTTGATGACGATGCTCTTCTTGCCCTTGGACCCGAGCTTGTCCCAGATGGTCGAGGCCTTGATGTCGAGGAAGTTGGGGTAGCGCACCCCGTAGGATTTGGGCTTGAAATCGGTGAAGCCGAAGATGCCGTGGCCCCCCGCGTTCATCCCGGTCATGAAGTCGGTCCAGGATACCGACGAGATCTCCGGCAGGCTGGCCTTCATCCGGTGGATCGTGCCGATGTCCATGAGCCGGGCCATCGTCGACATGACTCCCCGGCGGGCCAGCTCGACGATCATCCCGTACGGGACGCCGTCCAGACCGATGACGCAGGCCCGATTGATCTTTTTGCGCTTGAGGACGGCCATGCTCCGCTCTTTCTGTTCCGGAAATCGTCATTTTACCGCAAGTTACGCGTCCGGTCAATCGGCTTCGTGTTGACTTTGCCCGGCCGGGGTTGTTAAATGGAGGCTCGACAAAGAGGTCCCATATGACAGGATTCGACCGACTTCGCGCCCGTCTGGTGCGGGAATACGAAAAAAAGACGCCTCGGAGCCGGGCCGTTTTCCGGCGGGCCGGGAAGGTCATGATCGCCGGCGGGAGCCACACCATCCGGCTGTGGCGGCCCTATCCCTTCTTCGCCGCGGCGGCCGAAGGACCGGCGGTGCGCGACGTCGACGGCAACTCGTACATCGATTACTGGCAGGGCCACTACGCCAACGTCCTCGGCCACAATCCGCGTCTCGTCCGCCGCGGCATCGCGGCCTCGCTCGAGCGCGGCGCCCTGCATACCGGCTTCGAAGCCAGCGACCAGATCGAGCTGGCCGAGGCCCTCGTCGACGGGTTGGGCGGCCGGGAGGCCAAGGTCCGCTTCACGACCTCGGGCACGCTGGCCACGATGTACGCCGTCATGCTGGCCCAGGGACTGACGGGCCGGGACCACGTCCTCAAGGTCGGCGGCGGCTGGCACGGCGCGTCGCCCTACCTGCTCAAAGGCGTCAAATTCCGGGCCGGCGAGGGCTTCGAAGGGCGGGAGTCGGCCGGGCTTCTCGACGACATCGTCAAGCGGACTCTGATCACCCGCTTCAACGACCTCACCGATCTCCAAAAGGTCATCGACGAGCAGGGCGACCGGATCGCCTGCTTCATCGTCGAACCCTTCCTCGGCGTCGGCGGCTTCCTGCCGGCGTCGCGGGAGTACCTCGAGCTGGCCCGGCGCCTGACCGCCAAGCACGGCATTCTTCTCATCTTCGACGAGATCATCTCCGGGTTCCGCTTCCGCGCAGGCGGGGTCCAGACGCTCTTCGGCGTCCGTCCCGACCTGACCACCCTGGGCAAGATCATCGGCGGCGGACACGCCGTGGCCGCGGTCGTCGGGCCGCGGGAGATCATGGAGGAATGCGAGCGGGGCCGCGGCGGCGGCGACCGCGTCTTCTTCGAGGGGGGAACGTTCTCGGCCCACGCGGAATACATGAAGGCCGGGCTCATCATGCTCGGCTATCTGGCCGGCCATGCGGCCACGGTCTATCCCCGGCTGGCCCGGGCGGGGGAGCGCCTCCGCCGCGGCATCGAGCGGGTCTTCGCCGAAGCCGGGCTCGCGGCCCGCTGCACGGGCGGCGGAAACGATGTCGTTCCCGGCAGCTCCCTGTTCATGGTCCATTTCCCGCGCACCGCCGGGATCGCCTATGACCGTCCCGAGGACGTTCACGACCCCGGACGTTCCGACCTGGCCCGCCGGGAGGACCTGCTGAAGCTCGCCCTCCTCGTCAACGGCATCAATATCGTCCACGGCGGCGGGGCGGTCTCCGCGGCCCACGGCGCGAAAGAGATCGAGACGACGATCGCCGCTTACGGGGAAGCGGCCCGGCTGTTCGCCGAATATCTGGACTGACGGGTGCCGGTCTAAAGGGACTGTCCCCGCAGGGGACTGTCCCTCTTGGTTCGTAAGTTACCTCATAACCTCGAATTTATAAGCGCCGCTCCCGACCTTGAAGACGACGCGCGTGCCGTCGTCACCGGCCAGAACGACCTCCGGGACGGCTTCGGCCGCGCGGCCTGCCCGCCAGACGACCTTTCCCGACTCCATGATCCGCGCCCCCGGTCCAAGGAGGGGGACGTGGACCTCGCCGGCGGCCCCGACCGGGATGTCGACCTCGAGCACGAGCTCTTGGCCCGTTTTTCGCCACGACGCGCCGACCGCACCCGCGACCGTCTCCAGCCGGGCCTCGACCGCGGTGAGGTCGCCGAGGAGATGCGGCCGGACACGCACGCCTTTCCAGCCCGGGGCGAGGGGGGACAGACCGGCGAGGACGCGGTAGAACCAGGCGTCGATGCTGCCGAGCATGATGTGGTTCTGGGAGTTCATGGCGTGTCCGGTCAGCTTTTCCCACCGCTCCCACAGGGTCGTGGCTCCCTCGGCCAGCATGTAGCCCCAGCCGGGGTAGCTCCTGTGGGTCGCCATGCGATAGGCGGCTTCCCCCTGGCCGGCCTCCGTCAGGACGTCGAGGATGTAGCGGGTGCCGAGGATGCCCGTGTCGACGTGATAGTCCTGCTGGCGCACAACGCTCTGCACGAGGCTGGCCGCGACCTTATCTTTGCGGTCGGCGGGGACCATGTCAAGGTAGAGGGGCAGGACGTTGGAGGTCTGGTTGGGATAGGTGTCCACAGAGCTGACCCGGACGGCCGCGTACTGGGTTTCGCCGAGGAAGGCGTCGTTGAACGCGGACTTGACCGTCTCGGCCAGTCGCTCATACTCCCGGGCTTCCTCGCCGCGGCCGAGGACGGCGGCCAGCCGGGCCAGGATGAGCACGTCGTGGTAATAATACCAGGTCGCGGTCAGCTCGACCGGGGTCTTCTTGGGCACGATCCCGCCGGGCGGACACCAGTCGCCGTATTTGCCCAGTTTGCGGATGATCCCCCGGTCGGCGTTGCGGCCGAGGAAGTCGATGTATTTTTTAAGGCTGGCGTAGTGAACGGCGATCGCCCGCCGGTCGCCGTAGTGGTTCCAGAGAAGCTCCACGAGCGTCGCATAAGCCGAGCTCCAAGCCGGGTCGGCGGGGTAGAACCGCTCGAGATAGGCCGGGGCGACGTCGGGCAGGCTGCCGTCCTCCTTCTGGGCCAGCCGGATGTCGTCGAGGAACTTGGCATAGAAGGCGGCCATGTCGAAATTGTAGACGGCCTCTTCGGCCGAAAGGTGGGCGTCGCCGAGCCAGCCGTGGCGTTCGTCGCGCTGGGGGCAGTCGGTCGGAATGCTCATCAGGTTCGAGAGCTGGCCCCAGAGGATGTTCCCGTGGATCCGGTTGATGAGCTCGTTCGAGGAACGGAACGAACCCGTCCGTCCGACATCCGAGTGGACGAACAGGCCCTCGAGGGCGTCGGGGCCCGGCTGGCCGGGGTAGCCGGTCATCTCGACGTAGCGGAAGCCGTGATACGTGAACTGAGGCTCGTGGACCTCGGGCCCGACGCCGCGGAGGACGTAGACGTCGGTCGCCTCGGCGTTCTCGTTGGGTCCGAGATTGAGGGTCCCGTCCTCGTTGAGGAGCTCGGCATGGCGGAGCCGGACCTCGGTGCCTGCCGGGCCTTCGACCTTCAAGCGGGTCCAACCCGAGAAGTTCTGGCCGAAATCGACGACCACGGCCCCGGAGGGAAGCGTCCGGATCTCTTTCGGGGCCAGACGGTCGGTCACGCGAACGGGCGGCATCATCTGCGACGCGAGGGGATATCCGGGGACGGTGACGGCCTTGTCCCAGCCGCGGTCGTCGAAACCGGGCCGGTCCCAGCCGTCGATGTCGATGCGGGCGTCGGTGCGCGAGCCGTAGTAGAGGCCGTTCTCCTGGAGGGGTCCGCCCGACGTCCGCCAGCTCTCGTCGGCGAAGAAGACCTCCCGCTCGCCGCTTTCGTATTCGACCTCGATCCGGCAAGCGAGCTTGGGCGCGTCGTAGCCGTAGCTCCGGATGTGCCGGCCGTTGCCGAGGATGACGCCGACGGCGTTCCGGTCGCGGACGAGGCCGGTCACGTCGTGGGACGCGTAGAGGGCCTTCTTCCGGAAGTCGGTCCAGCCGGGGTCCAGGACGGACGTCCCGACCTTCTCGCCGTTCAGGCGCAGCTCGTGCTGGCCCAGCCCGGAGAGGAAGATCATGGCCAGCGCGGCCCGCTCCTTGAGGGCGAACTCACAGCGGAGGTAGACGGCACAGGCCTGGGTCTCGTCGGCGCCGGCGTGCCCGAGCAGGACCGTCCCCTTGGACCGGAACTCCAGGACTCGGCCCGCGCCGATCCATTTCGGCTTCCAATCGCCGGGGTGAAGGAACCCGGTCACGAACGACGCCGGTTCGCTCCAGGGGCTGGGCCGGCCCTGGCCGTCCCACCAGCGGGCCTTCCAGTGATAGCGGGCGCAGCTCAGGAGAGCCTCGCCGGCGTATTCGACCCCGGGCGTCCGGTCCAGGTCGATCTTGCCCGTGTCCCAGAAGTCCCCGATGTCGCTCCGGAGGAGCTCCGCCGCCGACGAGACGAGGAGGTGGTAGGCGGACTGGCGGTCGCCGCGGACGGGGCTTTCGACGAGCCAGGACAAGCGCGGTGCGGCGGTCTCGACGCCGAGCGGCTCGGTGAGATATTCGCATCGGAGGCGGAAGGGCGGCTTCGGTGTCATGACGGACCTCGCGGAGGCTATTGGGCCTGGGCCAGGAAGTAGTCGGCGATCTCGATGCCGTAATCGTGGGGATTGAGAGGGCTGACGATCGTTCGCACGAAGCGGCCGCCGTCCGGGTCCCGTTCGGTGAGGTCGACGAGTTCGCCGTCGATCTTGTTCCCGGCCTTGTCCGTGACGAGCCTGATCGTCGGGCGGAGCTGGAACTTCGGGTCGGCGTTGAGATCGAAGACGATCCCGATCTCGCCGCTGCTCAGGGCCACGAGCGACCCGATGGGGAGCGCGCCCATGAGGTTGACGAAGGCCTTGAGGATGACGGGATTGAACTCCGTGCCGGACTGCTCGAGCATGAGGCTCAGGGCCTCGGCCCGGGTGAAGACGTTGGTCCGGTAGACGCGCTTGGTCGTGACGGCGTCGAAGAAATCGACGACCTTGACGATCTTGCTGAACAGGTTGACATCATCCTTGTGGAAGTAGCGCGGATAGCCCGACAGGTCCTCCTTGATGTGGTGCTCCATGGCTACATGGATGGCCCGGAGCGGCAGACGCTGGGATTCCTGGAGGAGAACGAGCTTCTCGGCGCCCTTGAACGGGTGTTGCTCCATGATCTCGCGCTCGCCGTCATCGAGCTTGGCCGGCTTGTTTAGGATCGCCAGGGGGGTCTCGAGCTTGCCCAGGTCGTGGAAGAAGGCGGCCATGCCGAGGTCGACGATCTCGCCCCGGTTGAGGCCGAGGCGCCGGCCCAGGGCCGTGGCCAGGAGGCAGACATTGACGGAGTGATTGAGGGTGTACTCGTCGTAGTTCTTGAGGTTGGTCATGCCGAAGACGAACGATTCGTTGTCGACGATGTGGTTGTAGATGGACTGCATGAGCCGCCGCGTCGATTGGATCTTGATGCCCTCGTTCCGCTGGTGCCGCTGGAATGAGTCCTTGAGGTGGACGATGCTTAAAAAATAGACCCGGGCGGTGTTCCGGTTGAGGTTCGAGGGCGTTTTCTGCTCGAAGGCCTTCTCCAAGACGATGTGGGTGATGTCCGCGGCATCGATCTCGGCCTGGAGGCGGTCGAACATCGAGCCCTCGCGCTTTTCCCGATGGGCGAAGACGGGCATGAAGCGGAACAGCTCCTCGAGCGTCAAGCCGGGCTTGAAGGCCAAGGCCTCGAGCTCGCGCAGCCGGAACTCGTTCATGACGAACTTGAAGATGGGGTAAGTTGCGAGGGAGGATTTCAGGCGTACCCCGTTCAGCAGCAGAGAGCTGTGACGGATCCTGAACGTGGCGTCGTCTTCACTCTCCAGAAACTTCTTCAGGGCGTCGAAGAGGATGCGGCCCTGCTCCTGAAAGGCGTCGTTCTTCGGGTCGTGGATCTTGGCGATCTTCTCGATGATGTGGAAGTGGATCAGCAGGTCGCTGGCCGTCCTCTGGTAGGCTTTGAGATCGGCGTCCCCCGAAGGCGGACGGCCCTTGGGACCCTGCCCGACCGTCCCGTCCAGAGGCTTCTCCGTCATGTCCGTGTCCCGCCCGACCGGATCCGGGCCAGGGCCTCCTCGGCCGCCTGGCGAATCCTCTTGCCCCTCAGCCTGGCGGCCTATTCGAGAGCGCTCACGGC
>JAPKZE010000041.1 GCA_026393955.1 Candidatus Aminicenantota bacterium | reverse complement strand
GCGAGCTCCTTGATCAGGGCCCCGGCCTGGATGCGGGCGGTCAGGTCCTTGGTCACCGAAGCGACAATGAAAGCCTTGCTGTCGGTGATCGCCCCGAGGACGACGATACCGCTGCCGAGCTTCTGCTTCATCGAGTCCGCGGCGTCCCGGAGCTCGGCCATGGACAGGCCGTCGAGCTTCTGGATCTGGACCTTGATATCTTTGACGACGAGACGACTGCTCTTCCCGACAGCGGGATCGACCGGGGACGACTTTCCGTCGATCGCGCCCGCCAACTCCTTTTTATGCAGCGCCTTCGCTTCTTTTTCGAGGTCCCGGACGCGGGCCTGGAGCTTTTCGATCCGCGCCGGGAGGTCCTTGCGCCCGACACCGAGATCCTTCTCCATCCCGGCCAGGATGTCCTCGAGCTCGCGGACGTACTGATAGGCCCCCTCTCCCGTCACGGCCTCGATGCGGCGCATGCCGGCCGCGACGCTCGTCTCGGAGACGATCTTGAACAGGCCGATCTGGCCTGTGGCCCGGACGTGGACGCCGCCGCAGAGCTCCTTGCTGAAGTCTCCGATGCCGACGACCCGGACCGACTCGCCGTATTTCTCCTCGAAAATGGCCATGGCCCCTTCGCGGAGGCCCTCGTCGAGCGAGGTCACGCGCGTCTCGAGAGGGATGTCGGCCCGGACCTGGGCGTTGACGATCTCCTCGACCCGCCGGACCTCCTCGCGGGCCAGGGCGGCGAAGTGGGTGAAGTCGAAGCGCAGCCGCCCCGGCGAGACGAGCGAGCCGGCCTGCTTGACGTGATCGCCGAGCACCTGCCGGAGGGCCGCGTGGAGGAGGTGCGTCGCCGTGTGGTTGTTCGAGATCGACTGGCGACGGACGAGGTCCGGCGCGGCGTCGATCCGGTCGCCCGGGCGGACCTCGCCGGCCAGGACCTTGACGCCGTGGACGATGACCTCGGGGGTGGCGTAGACAACACTCTCGACCAGGGCCGCAAATGCCGCGCCCTTGAGCGAGCCGGTATCGCCGACCTGGCCTCCGGCCTCGGCGTAGAAGGGGGTCTCCTCGAGGATGAGCTCGCCGGTCTCCCCCGTCTTCAGGAGCTCGGCCCGGCGGCCGTCCTTGACGAGGCCGAGGACACGGACGTCGGTCCTCTCCGTCGCCTCGTGAACGCAGGAGCGGACCTTGAGGTCCTTGAAGAACTCCCCGTAGACCTGCTTTTCTTTCCGCTTGGCCTCGCCCTTCCAGGAGGCCCGGGCCTTCTGCTTCTGGTCCTCGAGCTCGCGGGCGAAGCCCGGCTCGTCGATCGTCAGGGCCTTCTCTTTGGCCAGCTCCTGCGACAGGTCGAACGGGAAGCCGAAGGTGTCGTAGAGCTTGAAGACCTTGTCGCCCGGCAGGACATCGCTCCCCCCGTCCCTGGTCTCGCGGACGACCTGGTCGAAGAAGCGCAGCCCGGACGACAGGGTGTAAGCGAAGCGCTCCTCCTCGGCCAGGCAGACCTTGGAGATGTATTCGACCGAGGTCAGGAGCTCGGGATAGGCGTCCTTCATGACGTCGGCGACGCGGCCGACCAGCTCGAACAGGAAGGGCCGGTCGAGGCCGATGAGGTTGCCCTGCCGGTAGGCCCGGCGGATGAGCCGGCGCAGGACGTAGCCCCGGCCGTCGTTGGCCGGAGAGATGCCGTCGCCGATGAGGAAGGTCACGGCCCGGATGTGGTCGGCGATGATGCGGGCTGCGACGTCGCCCTCGTCGCCGGCCGGATATTCGCGCCGGGCCATGGCGCAGGTGCTTTCGATGAGCGGCCGGAACAGGTCCGTGTCGTAGTTGCTCCGCCGGCCCTGGACGACGGCGGTCATGCGCTCGAGGCCCATGCCGGTGTCGATGGACGGCGAGGGCAGCGGCCGCAGGACGCCGTCCGGGCCCTGGTCGAACTCCATGAAGACGAGGTTCCAGAGCTCGACGAAGCGGTCGCTCCCCTGCTCGATCAGCCGGAAGGGGTCGCCGGCCTCGATGTCCTCGCCGAGGTCGAAGTGGATCTCGGAGCAGGGGCCGCAGGGCCCGGTGTCGCCCATGGCCCAGAAGTTGTCCTTCTTGCCGAAGCGGAAGATCCGCGGCTCGGGGACGCCGATCTCCTTGGCCCAGATCCGGTAGGCGTCGTCGTCGTCGAGATAGACGGTGGCGTAGAGCCGGTCCTTGGGCAGTCCGAAAACGTCCGTGACGAGCTCCCAGCCGTAGGCGATGGCCTCCCGCTTGAAGTAGTCCCCGAAGGAGAAATTGCCGAGCATCTCGAAGAAGGTATGGTGTTTGGCCGTCCGGCCGACGGTCTCGAGGTCGTTGTGCTTGCCGCTGACGCGCATGCACTTCTGGACCGAGACCGCCCGGGTATAGCCGCGCTTCTCGAGCCCCAGGAAGGCGTTCTTGAACTGGTTCATCCCGGCGTTCGTGAACAGGATCGTCGGGTCGTCCTTGGGCAGGAGCGGCGAGCTGCGAACCACCCGGTGGCCCCGCTCGGCGAAATACTGGAGGAACGTTTCGCGGACGCGCTGGGCCGTCATTTATGGTCTTCTTCCGCCCCCCCCTCCGCCCGATCGACCTTGCTCATGCCCTTTTCCATCTGCTCGGTGGCGATGTCGAGGGTCGACTGGATGCCCATGATGCGGAGCTTGAAGTTATCGGGATTGGAGGAATACTTCATCCCCTGCTCGAAAGAGATATAGCCGTCGCGGTAGAGCTGGTAGATGGACTGGTCGAAGGTCTGCATGCCGTACTGGGAGACGCCGGAACTAATGGCGTCCCGGATGAGCATGGTCTTGTCCTTCTCGGCGATGCATTCCTGGATGTACGGGGTGGCGATCATGGCTTCGACGGCCGGGACGCGGCCCTGGCCGTCCATGCGCGGGATGAGGCGCATGGAGATGATGGCCTTGAGCACGCTGGACAGCTGGAGGCGGACCTGCCGCTGATGGTGCGGGGCGAAGACGGAGATGATGCGGTTGATGCTCTCGGGCGCGTCGAGCGTATGGAGCGTGCTCAGGACGAGGTGCCCGGTCTCGGCGGCGAGCAGGGCGGTGTCGATCGTGTCCAGGTCCCGCATCTCGCCGACGAGGATGACGTCGGGGTCCTCGCGGAGGCAGCCGCGCAAGCCGCGGGAGAAGCTGCTGACGTCCATGCCGACCTCGCGCTGGCTGATCGTGCTCTTCTTGTCCTTGTGGAGGTACTCGATGGGGTCCTCGATGGTGATGATGTTCTCGCGCCGGAAGGTGTTGATGTAATCGACCATGGCCGCCAGGCTGGTCGTCTTGCCGCTTCCCGTCGTCCCCGTGACCAGGACGAGACCGCGCTGGTAGAAGGCGACCTTCTCCAGGACCTCGGGCAGGAGCAGCTGCCGGATGGTCTTGATCTCGAGGGGGATGATGCGCAGGGCGATGGCCAGGGAGCCGCGCTGATGGTAGATGCTGCCGCGGAAGCGGCCGAATCCCGGCAGGCTGTAGGCCAGGTCGATATCGAGGTCCTCCTCGAGCCGCTTCTGCTGGAAGTCGGTCATCATCTGGTTGGCCAGCTCCTCGCAGTCGGGGGCGGTCAGACGGGGATATCCGGTCAGCGGCGTGAGGGTGCCGTGGACGCGGATCATGGGGTTGTTGCCGGCCTTGAAGTGAAGGTCCGAGGCGTCCCGCTCGATCGCGATCTTCAGGAATTCATCGATAACCATGAGAACCTCCTCGTTCGCGCACTCAGACGAAGGTCAGCCAACCGTGGACGTCTTCGCGCCGTCCCTCGATGACGTCGAAGAAGGCCGTCTGGACCTTCTCGGTCAGCGGGCCTCGCTTGCCGGTCCCGATGACGATCTTGTCGATCGACCGGATGGGCGTGACCTCGGCGGCCGAGCCGGTGAAGAAGACCTCGTCGGCGATGTAGAGCAGCTCCCGGGGGATGGTCTCTTCGACGACGCGGACGCCCATCCCGCGGAAGAGCGTCATGACCGAGTCCCGCGTGATGCCGGGCAGGACCGAGGACGACAGCGGCGGGGTCAGGACGGTGCCGTCCCTGACGAGAAAAAGGTTCTCGCCGCTCCCTTCGCTGACGTGGCCGCGGATATTGAGGGCGATGCCTTCCTCGTAGCCGTCGAGCAGCGCTTCCATCTTGATGAGCTGGGAATTCATGTAGTTCGCGCCGGCCTTGGCCATGGCCGGGAAGGTGTTCGGGGCCATGCGCTGCCAGGTCGAGACGCAGACGTCGACGCCGTTCTCAACGGCCTCGGGGCCCAGGTACTTGCCCCACTCCCAGACCATGATCGCGCAGTCGACCGGGTTGGGGAAGGGATTGACCCCGAGCGTCCCGTAGCCCCGGTAGATGATGGGCCGCACGTAGCAGGCCTTGAGCTGGTTGGCCCGGACGCAGTCGACGGCACCCCGGTTGAACTCGTCCTGGGTGTACGGGACCTCCATCCTGTAGATCTTGCAGGAGTTATAGAGCCGCCGGGTGTGGTCATGGAGCCGAAATATGGCTGTACCCTTGGGCGTGTCATAGGCCCGCATGCCCTCGAACAGGCAGCTGCCGTAGTGCACGACGTGCGAGGCCAGGTGGATGGTGGCGTCCTTCCAGGGGATCAGCCGGCCGTTCTTCCAGACGACGCTCGTTTCCGAAAATGGGCTCATCCAACGGCTCCTTGTCCTGGCATCGTATATCATCCCCCGCGATGAAGTCAATCGCCTCTCGGGGGGAAATC
>JAPKZE010000482.1 GCA_026393955.1 Candidatus Aminicenantota bacterium | reverse complement strand
AGCGGCTCCCACCGAGACGGCCCGGCCGAGCTTGACCGCGACCATCGGCGCGAGCGAGAGCGTCTCGACCTTGCTCATCCAGATATAAGACGTGCCGTTCGACAGGCCGGCGAAGTCGTCCCCCGTCCACTTGGTCCCGTAAAGCGAGGGCGTGCTGATCCCCAGGCCGAGTACGACGTTGGAGCTGACGGGCATGTAAAACCCAGCCAGCAGGCCCAGGTAATGGGAGGTCTTGGTCTGCGCGTCGATCTCCGGGACGACGAGGGTCGTGCCACCCAGATGATAGGTGTTCGTGGGAATGAGGTCCAGCGCGAAGAAGCCGAAGGTCTTCTGTAAGAAGCCGAAGGTCTTCTGTTTGAAACCGGCCGCCCCGGCCGGGTTCCAGAAGACGGCGCTGAAGTCGTTGGCCAGGCTGACGTAGGCGCCGCCCATGCCCTGGGCCCGCGAGCCCAGGCCGTTGAGGTTGAATCCGTTCGCCGGCGCGAAAGAGGGCAGCAGGAACAGCGCGGCCACGGCCGCGATAGCGATCTTCTTGGTCATGATCTTTCTCTCCACTGATCCGACTAGCGACCTATTATATACGAGTTTCCGGAAAGAGGCGCGCCCGGCCGTTCACGTCTTGCCGAACGCGAGATCCCCCTTCTTGTCGATCCCGATCGCGGCCGTGTCGCCTTCCCCGTACTCGCCGGCCAGGATCTTCATGGCCAAGGGGTTCTGGACGTCCCTCTGGATCGTCCGTTTGAGCGGCCGCGCGCCGTAAACCGGATCGAACCCCCGCTCCGCCAGCAACTCCTTGGCTTCCTTGGTCACCTCGAGCCCGATCTTGCGCTCGGCCAGCCGCTTCCCCAGCAGGTCGAGCTGGAGCCCGACGATCTCGAGGATGGCGCTCTTCGGCAGGGGCCTGAAGATGATGATCTCGTCGACGCGGTTGAGGAATTCGGGCTTGAAGTGCCCTTCGAGGACCTTGCGGACCTCCCGCTCCATGGCCTCGTAGTCGCGGCTGAGCTCCTTGATGGCCTGGCTGCCGAGATTCGAGGTCATGATGACGAGCGTGTTCTTGAAATCGACCGTTCGGCCCTGGCCGTCCGTCAACCGGCCGTCTTCGAGGATCTGCAGGAGCACGTTGAAGACGTCGGGGTGGGCTTTCTCGATCTCGTCGAGGAGGACGATCGAGTAGGGCCGGCGCTTGACCGCCTCGGTCAGCTGGCCGCCCTCCTCGTAGCCGACATAGCCCGGGGGCGCGCCGATGAGCCGGCTGACCGTGTGCTTCTCCATGTACTCGGACATGTCCAGCCGGACCATGGCCTTCTCGTCGTCGAACAGGAACTCGGCCAGGGCCCGGGCCAGCTCGGTCTTGCCGACGCCGGTCGGACCGAGGAAGATGAACGAGCCGATGGGCCGGCCCGCCTCCTGGATGCCCGCCCGCGACCGCCGCACCGTGGCCGCGACCGCCTGGATGGCCGCCTCCTGGCCGATGACCCGTTTCCCCAGGAGCTCCTCCATGCGGATGAGCCGGTCGACCTCGCCTGCGAGCATCTTAGTCACGGGGATGCCGGTCCACTTGGAGACGATCTGGGCGATGTCCTCCTCGTCGACCTCCTCCTTGAGCAGCCGGCCCTTGGCCTGCAGGACGGCCAGGCCGGCCGCGGCCTTGTCCATCTGCTTCTGGACCTCGATGAGCCGCCCGTAACGGATCTCGGCCGCCTTCTCCAGGTCGCCCCGCCGCTCGGCGCTCTGCCCCTCGATCTTCAGGGCGTCCATCTTCTCTTTGAGCTTGCCGGCCGCCTCGATGGTCTCCTTCTCCTTCTGCCAGCGGGCCCGAAGGGCCGACGAGCTCTCCTTGAGGTTGGCCAGCTCCTCCTCGATCCGCTCCTGCCGCTCCTTGGAGGCCGGGTCCTTCTCCTTCTTCAGGGCCTGGCGCTCGATCTCGAGCTGGAGCGTCCGGCGGTCGAGCTCGTCGAGCTCCTCGGGCAGGCTGTCGATCTGGATGCGGATGCGCGAGGCGGCCTCGTCGACGAGGTCGATGGCCTTGTCCGGCAGGAACCGGCT
This sequence comes from Candidatus Aminicenantota bacterium, assembly GCA_026393955.1. GTDB lineage: Bacteria > Acidobacteriota > Aminicenantia > Aminicenantales > Saccharicenantaceae > RBG-16-66-30. Next base: position 1,102 of record JAPKZE010000482.1, on the reverse strand, counting down.
GGTGATGTAGCGCGACGACAGCGTCGCCGCCGCGACCAGGGCCGAGTCCTTGATCCTGACGCCGTGGTGGGCCTCGTACTTCTCCTTGAGGCCGCGCAGGATCGAGACGGTCTCCTCGACCGAGGGCTCGCCGACGTAGACCTGCTGGAAGCGCCGCTCCAGGGCCGCATCCTTCTCGATGTGCTTCTTGTACTCGTTGAGGGTGGTCGCGCCGATGCAGCGGAGCTCGCCGCGGGCCAGGGCCGGCTTGAGCATGTTCGAGGCGTCCATGGCCCCTTCGGCCGCGCCGGCGCCCATGATGGTGTGGAGCTCGTCGATGAAGAGGACCACCTGGCCGCCCGACTCGCCGATCTCCTTGAGCACGGCCTTGAGCCGGTCCTCGAACTCGCCCCGGAACTTGGTCCCGGCAATCAGCGAGCCCATGTCGAGGGCCAGGAGCCGCTTGTTCTTGAGCGATTGGGGCACATCACCGTTGGCAATGCGCTGGGCCAGGCCCTCGACCACGGCCGTCTTGCCGACTCCTGCTTCGCCGATGAGGACGGGGTTGTTCTTGGTCCGCCGCGACAGCACCTGGATGACCCGCCGGATCTCGTCCTCGCGGCCGATGACCGGATCGAGCTTGCCCTGGCGGGCCAGGGCGGTCAGGTCGCGGGTGTATTTCTCCAGGACCTGGTACTTGCCCTCGGGCTCGGGGTCGGTCACGCGCTGCGAGCCGCGGACCGCGGCCAGGGCTTTGAGGACGGCGTCCTCGTCGACCCCGTTGGCGCGCAGGATGCGCGAAGCCTCGCCCCTCGTGTCCTTGAGCATGGCCAGGAAGAGGTGCTCCGTCGAGACGTACTCGTCCTTGAGGTGCTCAGCCTCCTTGCGGGCCGCGTCGAGGATCTGGCTGAGAGCCGCCGACAGGACGGTCTCGCCTCCCCCGCTGACCTTGGGCAGGCGCCCGAGCGCCGCTTCGACGTCGGCGCGGATCTTCGCCGCCGGCACGCCGATCTTGGCCAGCAGGGCATTGACGATGTTCTCGTCCCGATCGAGAAAGCTCGCCAGCAGATGCTCTGGCCGGACTTCCTGGTGGCCCCTCTCACCGGCCAGGGACTGGGCCTTC
>JAPKZE010000445.1 GCA_026393955.1 Candidatus Aminicenantota bacterium | reverse complement strand
GACCCGGCTCATCGACAACGTCCGCCTTCACCTTTGAGGAGAGAACCATGTTGAGGGCCTTCCTGCGCTCCAAGATCCACCGGGCCACCGTGACCCACGTCGATATCGATTACGAGGGCAGCCTCTCCATCGATGAGGACCTGATGGCCGCCGCGGGAGACATTAGCATCATCGCCGCGTACGGCTCCCCGAAGATCGTGCTCCTCGGCGAAGGGAACCGTTTCGCCGGTGCGAATTCAGCCGGCGACAAATAAGGGCTTCTTTTTATCGGAGATCTCGACGAGGATCTTCCGGGCCTGGTCGGCCGACGGGGTTCTTGGGCCGAGCTTGATGATCGTGTTGAGTTCGCCGCGGGCTTTCTCCATCTCCCCCCGGTGGAGCAGGACGTTCACGAGCCCGAGACGGATGTCCTGGCGGGCGGGTGCGATCTCGAGGGCCTTCCGAAAGTAGGAGACCGCCTCGTCATCCTCTCCGGCGGAGAAGAGGACCTCGGCCAGATTGGCCGCCACGTTCTCGCTCGTCGGGGACTTTTCGACGGCCGCCTTCCAAGCGCCGATCGCGGTCTCGCGGTCGCCCTTCTTGAAGGCGCAATCGCCGATGCCGGCGAGGGCCCGGGCCTCGATCTCGCGGTCGCGCGGATTGGCCGAGGTCAGGTCGACGATGGATTGGAATTCCCGGATGGCCTCATAAAGCTGGCCGGTTTGCTCAAGGCATTGCCCAAGGCTGAGCATGACCATCACCGCCTCCGGGTCCTGTTCGAGGTACTCCCGGTACGCCCCGACGGCCTCGTCGAGATTCCCGATGGCGTAGAGCTCATTGGCCTTTTCCAGCAGACCGGCGGCTATGCTATAAGCTCCGCCCTTGAGCCTTTGGAGGGTCAACTCCACATGGGGATTCGCGCTTAGCTGCCGGATCTCGACCTGCCGGCTTGAGGAATGATAGCCGTCCTTGAGGGCCCGGACCTCCCAGATCCCTCCGGCCAGGCCTTGATACATCCATTCCCCCTTCTTGTCCGTGGCCGTTTCGAAAACAGCCGATTCATCTCTCCAAGAAGGGATGAGGCCGTTAAATAGCGGAGATTTGATGAACTTGAGGACGATCCTGGCCGATACGACCGGCTTACCCTCATCATCGATGACCTTCCCTGCCAACCGTCCCTTGCCCATTCCGGCCTGGCCGAAAAGGGCTGTCGCGGTCAGCGCGATGGCGGTTAATGAGGCGATCGCGCTCCACCCTCGCCTCTTCCCTGAACAGACACCCAAGGACCATCCAACCTTCACATATCCCTGACGCGGCATCCTGTCGGCCCACCCCTCATTCCAGGTATAGGCCCAGACAGGACGGCTGTCAAGGGAGGGGGTGGCCGGGATAGAAAAAGGAGCGGGCTCGTCTCAGCCGGCGAAGCCGTGAACGAGCATGAAGCCGGCCGTGATCAGGTAGACGACCAGGGTCAGCACGAACAAGGCCATGCCCAGAGCGGGGGCGTTCTTCAGGAAGCCCTTGAAAAAGCGGACGACGAGGACCTTGAGGAACAGGAGGACGATCAGGGTCTCGGCCAGGACGATGTGGAAGACGGCCCGGGTCGACATCCCGTCGCCCATCTCCTTGACGAACTCCAGCCCGAAATAGACGAGGGGAGCGAGAAGAACGACGGCCGTCCAGCCCAGGGTCCTGTGGAGCTTCCGGAGCTTGGCCGGGTCGCCCGCTCCTCCCGGCTTGCCCATGAGCGTCATCATGGTCAGGAAGGCGCCCGTGCTAGCGATCACGAACATCGAGGCGAAGATAATCTTGAGGATCAGTTCCGACATGTCCGTGTCTCCCCGTCCGATCAGTCGAGGTGGTAGTTCGGGGCCTCCTGGGTGATGACCACGTCGTGCACGTGGCTCTCCTTGAGCGAGGCCTGGGTGATCTTGATGAACCGGGCCCCCGTCTTGAGCTCCTCGATCGTCCGGCAGCCGGCGTAGCCCATGCCCGCCTTGAGCCCGCCGACGAGCATCTGGACGATGACCGTGGTGCTGCCCTTGTAGGGCACGCGGCCTTCGATGCCTTCGGGGACGAGCTTGCTCGCGCTCGATTGCATGTCCTGCTGGTAGCGGTCGCTGCTCTTGCCTTCCTTCATGACCGCGATGGACCCCATGCCGCGATAGAGCTTGTAGGCCCGGCCCTGGTACATGACGACTTCGCCCGGCGCCTCCTCGGTCCCGGCCAGGAGGTTGCCCAGCATGATCGTGTCGGCCCCGGCGGCGATGGCCTTGGTCACGTCGCCGGAATACTTGATGCCGCCGTCGGCGATGAGCGGCACGCCCTTCCGGCGGCAGACCTCGAAGACGTCGGCGATGGCCGTGATCTGGGGGATGCCGGCCCCGGTGATGATCCGCGTGGTGCAGATCGAGCCCGGGCCGACGCCGACCTTGACCGCGTCGACGCCGAGGTCGATGAGCTCCTCGGCCGCGCGGGCCGTGCCGATGTTGCCGGCGACGAGCTCCTGCCCGGGGAACTCCTTCTTGAGCGTCCGGACGGTGTCGAGGACGCGCTGCGAGTGGCCGTGGGCGTTGTCGACGACGATGACATCGCACTTGGCCGCGACCAGGGCCCGGGTCCGGTCGAGGAAGTCCGCGCCGACGCCGACCGCGGCGCCGACCCGCAGCCGGCCCAGGCTGTCCTTGGCGGCGTCGGGGTACTGGATCCGCTTGAGGATGTCCTTGTAGGTGATCAGGCCCTTGAGGTGGTAGCCTTCGTCGACGACCAGGAGCTTCTCGATCTTGTGCTCGTGGAAGACCTTCTCGGCGGCCTCGAGCGACGTCCCGACCGGGACGGTGACGAGCTTGCGGGTCATGATCGCCTCGATCGGCAGGTTGAGGCGGCTTTCGAAGCGGATGTCGCGGTTGGTCAGGATGCCGACCAGCTTGTTCGATTCGTCGGTGATGGGCAGGCCGGAGATGTGGTGTTCCCGCATGACCTCGAAGGCCCGCGCGATCTTGTCCTGGGGCCGGAGGGTGATGGGCTCGACGACCATGCCGCTCTCGTGGCGCTTGACCTTGTCGACCTCCTCGGCCTGGCCCTCGATGGACAGGTTGCGGTGGATGATGCCGATGCCGCCCTGCTGGGCCAGGGCGATGGCCATCCGGGACATGGTCACGGTGTCCATGGCCGCGCTGACGACGGGGATGTTGAGGGTGATGTGGCGGCTCAGCCGGGTCGCGACCGAGGCCTGGGCCGGCACGACGTCCGACTTGGCCGGCAGGATGAGGACGTCGTCGAAGGTTAAGGTTTCC
>JAPKZE010000158.1 GCA_026393955.1 Candidatus Aminicenantota bacterium | reverse complement strand
CTTGACGAGGGCCAACTTGGTCCCGTCGGTCATCTGAGCCCTCCCTCGATGTCAGCCTTCCTCGACTTGGGCTTTACGTTCAGCTCGACCAGCTTGCCGCCGCGGACCCGACCTGCGACGACCGTGTTGTCGGGGGCGTGCAGCTTGAAATCGGCGTCCCAGCCGGCCGGCCAGGCCGGGAGAAGACGGATGTCCCTGTCCTCCGCCTGAAGCAGCATGACCTGGAGCGTCTTCATCAGGACGCCGCCGTGGTCCTGGTCGGGCGTCCAGTCGTAGTTCGGGCCCCAGAAGGCGGGGAAGCGATGGCGGGCGTCCCACTTGCTCGCCCGCTCGACCAGCCCGCGGCCCGCCTGGTCGGGGAGGCCCAGCAGGGCCATGAAGAGGTCGTCCTGCCGCCAGCCGAAGTGCCCCCGGTCCTCGCGGCGATCGAGCGCCCGGACGGCCAGCTCGATCTCGGGCTTGCCGAGGCCGTAGAGCCGGAAGGGATAGACGGCGTAGAGCTCGGGGTTCTCGACGTTGCGTTTGTCGGCGAACCGTCCGGCCGGGGCGAGCAGGCGCACGCCGTCGATCTCGCGCGTCGGGAGGGGCGGCAGCTTGGGCTCGAGGCGCGCCAACAGGCTTTTATAGTCTTCGGGCAGAAGACCTGCGGGCAGCGCCTTCGAGGTCTTGACGAGAGAGTACAGGCCGGCCAGCTCGGGCATGGGGTTCGTACAGGTCCACCACGTCTCGAGGGCCTGGGAAGGGGTCATGTCGAGGCGGCCGTCGGGACCGGTCTTGTAGTGCTCGTCGAAGAAGGTCAGCATGGCCGCCGCGAACGGCAGGGCTTTGTCGCGGAGGAAGGCCTCGTCGCGGGTGTAGGAGAAGTACTCGAGCATCATCGCGGCCATCTCCAGGCCGCCGACCCACTCGTATTTGTGATAGCCGCTGACCTGGATGCGCTCGGGCATGTCGGCCAGGTACTTGTCCCCCCACGTCTCGGGAAAGACGATGCCCCAGAAATTGATGCACTCGGGGAAGTAGGCCCCGCCGTGCCCGAAATAGAGCCGGGTCCGATACTCGCTGAGCGGCAGCAGGCCCGCATACATCCCGAAGAAGGGCTGCATGAGGTCGAAGTCGCCGGAGGCCGGCATGGACATGTACGGGAGCCGCGTGTTCTGCCACCAGTAGCCGGGCCCCCAGCGGCGGTAATCGGCGAAGCCCTCGGCCCCCTCCTCCTCGACCGTGAAGAGCGACCCGTTGAACTTGATCGGGTAGGCCCCCCGGCCGGCGCACGAGCTGATAAAGCGCTGGAGGACGTAGCCGCGGGTGACGACGAAACCCTCGTCTTCGTCGCCGAGCGGGGTCTTGACGGTGGCGCCGGGGGCGGACGCGACGTAGATCCAGCTCCTGTTCCAGAACTCCCGCCAGTGGGCCCGGTGGGCGGCCCAGGCGCCCGCGGACATGGCGGCCGAGCGGGCCTGGCTTTCCTCGATCGCTCGGAGCCAGCGGTCCGGCGTCGTCGGCCAGCTCGTCAGGACGTGGACATTCAGCCGCCTGACGGCCCCCCCGTCGTTCCTCAATGACGTCTTGCCGGCCCTGACGAATCCTTCGCCCTCGACGAGGCCGCCGAAGACGCGGTCCTTGAGCGGATCCTCGATGCCGGCGTTCTCCAGCCCCTGCATGGCGATCGCCGTGGCGAACGACGGCGTTTCGACGTTGGCGTGGTACCAGACGAGACGGTCCTTGCCGCGGTCCTCGAGGACGACGTCGGGCCGGACGACGGTCGGGCCGAAGAGGTCGTGCCAGTGGTTCAGCCCGCTGACGAGCTCGTCCTT
>JAPKZE010000466.1 GCA_026393955.1 Candidatus Aminicenantota bacterium | reverse complement strand
CTCCGCCGCCGGTCTGGGGGCTTTGGCCTTCGGCCGGGGCTGCCGCGACGGCAAGGGATCGGCGGCCCGTCCGAACTTCCTCTTCGTCCTGACCGACGATCAGAGGTTCGACGCTCTCGGCTGCGCCGGCAACCCCATCATCCGCACGCCGAACATCGACCGGCTGGCCGGCGAAGGGATCCGCTTCGAGCGGGCCTTCGTGACGACACCGATCTGCGCCGCCAGCCGGGCCAGCATCCTGACCGGAACGTATGAACGGACGCACACCTACACCTTCACCAAGCCCCCCCTGGCCCGGTCCTTCACGGACATCAGCTTCCCGGTCCGCCTCCGCCGGGCCGGGTATCGGACGGGATTCGTCGGCAAATTCGGCGTCGCCGTAGCCAAGGGCGTCGAGACAGAAATGTTCGACTTCGTTCGCTTCGACGGCCTCCCCCACGTCCAGACGATCGACGGGGTCGAGCGCCATATGACGGAGGTCGAGGGCGAGGCGGCCGTCGAATTCCTCCGCGGCGTCGAGCCGGGGCGGCCCTTCTGCCTGCTCTGGTGCCCTTGGGCGCCGCACGCGGACGACGACAACCCGAAGCAGTATTTCTGGCCGCCGGCCATGGACGACCTCTACCGGGACGTCGCCATCCCCGTCCCCGAGATGGCGGCGCCGGAATATTACGACGCCCAGCCCGCTTTTTTAAAGAACACGATGAGCCGGACGCGATGGGGCTGGCGGTTCGATACCCCGGACAAGTACCAAACGATGGTCAAGGGCTATTACCGGATGATCAGCGGGATCGACATGGTCCTCGGGAGGATCCGAAAAGAGCTCGCCCGCCTCGGGCTGGACGGGAACACGGTCATCGTCTTCACCTCGGATAACGGGTATTTTCTGGGCGAGCGCGGCTACGCCGACAAATGGCTGATGTACGACCTGTCGATCCGGGTCCCGCTCATCGTTTATGATCCGCGGGCGCCGCACGGGAGCCGGGGACTGGTCAAGCGGGACATGGTCCTGAACATCGACCTCGGGCCGACCCTGATGGACCTGGCCGGGATCTCCGTCCCTCCCCTGGTCCAGGGCCGCAGCCTGAGGCCCCTCCTCGGGCGGAGGACGCCGGCCTGGCGGACCGAGATCTTCTGCGAAGAGCTCTGGGACCATCCGGAGATCCCGAGGAGCGAGTGCGTCCGGACCGAGCGGTGGAAATACATCCAGTATCCGACCCACCCGGAGTATGTGGAGCTGTTCGACCTGGCCGACGATCCGGACGAGAAAAGGAACCTGGCCGGCGACCCCGGACATGTCCGCGTGCTGGCCGATCTGCGGGAACGGTGCGGCCGGACGGTCAAGGGTCTGCTCGACGACCAGGCCAGGTTCAAATGACGAACAAGCTCTCCGGGCGTCTGGTCCTGCTTGCGGCGGTCGTGTTCGCGTCCGCGATGGCCGCCGCCTGCGATCCGGCCGGCCGGCGTGTCCCGGCGGCTGGGGACCGTCCCGGGGCCCTGATCGCGCCGTTGGACCTGCGATGCGAATACCGCCGGGACCCGCTCGGCATCGACGCCCCGCGGCCGCGTTTGAGCTGGGCGCTCACGTCGGAAGGGCGAGCCGTTACCCAGAGCGCCTACC
>JAPKZE010000340.1 GCA_026393955.1 Candidatus Aminicenantota bacterium | reverse complement strand
GTCGAGAGCCACGGGAAATAGGGAACTGTCCCTCCTGATCTCGGAAGCGCCCTCCGGCTTGACAATTCCCTACCATAATAGTAGGCTTTAATTCAAACGCTGAGAAAGGAGCGCCCCATGAAACGGTTTCAGATCCCGCGGGTGTCGCACTGCAAGTCCGGCTGCCCAAGGCCCTCCTGAGCACGAGGTGAAACTACTCAACGTTCCGTCCCGTCGGGGAGTATATATCAGTGAGGATGACTGAAGGCTCCCCGATATTTTGACAGCCCCCCTGTTGGGGGCTATCATGGTCGTGATCAGAGGAGAGACCGGGATGTGGGCGTTCGCCTCGTTCTTCCGGCGGACACGGCCTGAAGCCGCGCTCCATGTCAAGAGCGGCGACGCCTTAGCCGCCTGCGCCGAGAAGCTGGGCCTCACTGTCCGCGAAGCCGAGATCGCCCGCCTCATCCTCGAGGGCAAGGACAGCAAGCGGATCACCGAAGAGCTGTTCATCTCCGACCACACGGTCAAGAACCACCTCCATCACGTCTACCAGAAGCTGGGAATCAAGAACCGCATCCAGCTCGTCCGCTGCTTCCAGTCCGTGCTTGAGGACCCCGGGCGGGTTGCGGAGATCCGGCCGGCCTTCCTCCGCCGGGCCGCCTTCCCGGCCGCATTGCTGTTCCTCGTCCTGGCCGCGGCCCTCATCGCCTGGAAGCCCTGGGGCCTGCGCCCGCGGCCGGCGGCCTTCCCCCCGACCCCGGCGCTGGCCGTGCTGGACTTCGAGAACCTCTCGACCGATCCCGAACTCGGGAAATGGGTGACCGGCCTGCCTCTCCTTTTGGCCACCGACCTGGGCCAGTCGAAGCGCATCCGGACGCTCAGCGACGACGCCGTCTACGGCGCCCTCAAGAAGTTCGACCTGACCGCGCGACGGCGATATTCCCGGGAGGAGCTCCGCCGGCTGGCCCGGGAGCTGAAGGCCGATTACCTCATCAGCGGGACCGTGCTGGCGGCGGGAGGGCGGATCGTCGTCACGGCCGTCCTGCAGGACGCCCGGACCGGGACCGCGATCCGGACCGAGAGGCTGGACTGCCAGGACGAGAAGGACCTGATGCAGCAGGCGGACGGACTGGCCAAGAACCTCCGGTCGGGCCTGGCCCGGACGGCCTCGCAGGTCCTCGACGACATCGACCTCGACATCGAGGTTCTGACAACATCATCTGCCCTGGCCTACAAGTATTACACCGAGGGCTGGCGCTATCACCGGACCGGCGACTACGAGCAGAGCCTCAACATGCTCAAGAAGGCCGTGGAGATCGATCCCGAGTTCGCCATGGCCTACCGGATGATGGCCGTGGACGCCCGGAACCTCCGCTATATCGACCGGGAGGCCGAGTATATGCGCAAGGCCTTCGAGCTCACCGCCCGGCTGCCGGAGGACTGCCGGGAACGCCATCTCATCCGGGCCGATTATTACGCCGCATCCGAGGCGACCTGGGAGCTGGCGGTCGCGGAGTTCAAGAAGGTCCTCGAGGACCACCCCTATGACCTCGTCGCCAACAACAACCTCGGGGTCCTGTGCTACGAGACCGAGGATTTCGAGTCTGCCGTCCGTTACGCGGACGTCCCGGTTCGCCAGGGCACGCCCGATCCCTTTCCCCATCACACCAAGGCCGTCTCTCTCCGGGCCCTGGGCCGGACCAGGGACGCGGTGCGGGGCCTCAGGTCCTATCTCGAGGACTACCCGGCCAACCGCCTGATCTACCAGACCCTCGTCGCCACCCTTCTCGACGCGGGAGATCACGCAGGGGCGGCCGAGGCGCTTGACAAGGCCATCTCCGTCTTCCCCGATCCCTCCTGGTCGAACTGGAAAGGCGTGCTGCTCTTCTTCACCCAGGGCGCCGGCGCGGCGCGCGAAGAATTCCGCAAGCTCTTCCTCATGGACGAGGCGGCCTGGCATCTCCGGGCCCGCCTGCGCCTTGTCCTCCTAGCCCTCGCGGAGGGCCGTCTTACGGAGGCCGAGAAGGAATGCCGCGAAGGCGTCGAGCTCGCAGAATCGATCCACGAGTTCATGTGGTCCAAGGACATTCGGGCCATGCTCGGCCAGGTCCTCCTCGAACAGGGCAAGCCCGCGGACGCCCTCGCCGAGCTCAGGACGGCGGTCGAGGGCACGGACAACGACACCTCGCGGACGAGATCTCGCCTGACGGTCCTGGGGCAGATCTATGCCCGGATGGGCGACGCCGCCGCCCTCGAGGACCTGACCCGGCGGTTCCGGGAGCTGGCCGGGCCCGGCGCCCCCCGGCGTCTCGTCCGGGATCTCGATCTTTTCACCGGCCTCGTCGAATTGGAGCGCGGCCGCTACCGGGAGTCGGCGGCCGCCTTCGATAAGGCCGCGGCGGCCCTTCCTCCCGCGTTCCCCGCGGTGGCCTACGAGCCCCTCGTCTACTACTACCTCGGCCTGGCCAGGGAAAAGGCCGGCGATGCCGCGGGAGCCGCGGCCGCCTTCGAAGGGATCTCGAA
>JAPKZE010000004.1 GCA_026393955.1 Candidatus Aminicenantota bacterium | reverse complement strand
AAATTCGCCCTCAAGGTCGTCGGCATCGACGCCTCGGACCTCTTCCTGGACAATCTTCGCGGCGTCGTCTCGCCGGAGCGCAAGCGCAAGACCATCGGGCGGCTGTTCATCCACCTCTTCGAGCGCGAGGCCATGCGCCTCGGCGGGGCGGCCTTCCTGGCCCAGGGGACGATCTATCCGGACGTCATCGAGTCCAACCCGGTCAAGGGGCCGTCCGCGGTCATCAAGTCCCACCACAACGTGGGCGGCCTGCCGAAGGGTCTGAAGTTCAAGCTCGTCGAGCCGCTCCGGGAGCTGTTCAAGGACGAGGTCCGGGCCCTGGCCCTCGAGCTCGGCGTGGACAAGGACTTCATCCACCAGCACCCCTTCCCGGAGGCCTTCGCCGTCCTGCTGCCCGTCCGCTCCGTCGGCGTCATGGGCGACCAGCGGACCTACCACCGGGTCGTCGTCATCCGGATGGTCCAGAGCACGGACGGCATGACGGCCAACTGGTATCCCGCGCCGGCCAAGCTCATGGGCCGCATGTCGACCCGGATCGTCAACGAGGTCCGGGGCGTCAACCGGGTCGTCTACGACGTGACGACCAAGCCGCCCGGGACGATCGAATGGGAATAAGATAGGATAGTCCCTCCGGCCGGCCCCGCCGGAACTTGGAAAGATATCGTTCATGGAACCGACCTTCGTTCATCTCCACAACCATTCCGAATATTCCGTCCTCGACGGCTGCCTGAAGATCGAGTCCCTCGTCATGGCCGCTTACGAGAACAACATGCCCGCCGTGGCCATGACCGACCACGGCAACGTCTTCGGCGCGGTCCAGTTCTTCAAGGCGGCCAAGGCCAAGGGGATCAAGCCCATCCTCGGCTGCGAGTGCTACGTCGCCCCCCAGAGCCGCTTCGACAAGAAGCCCGGGCCGGCCGACGAAGTCCACCACTTCCACCTCATCCTCCTGGTCAAGGACGACCGGGGCTACAAGAACCTCTGCAAGCTCATCACCCGGAGCTATCTCGAGGGCTTCTATTACCGGCCGCGGATCGACAAGGAGCTGCTGGCCGCCCACAGCGAGGGCCTCATCGGGCTGTCGGCCTGCCTCAAGGGCGAGGTCGCGCTCTGGCTCAACCGCGGCTTCTCCGAGAAGGCCGAAGCGGCGGCCCGCGAGTACGCCGGGATCTTCGCGCCCGGCGATTTCTACCTCGAGCTCATGGACCACGGCCTCCCGGAACAGAAGGCGGTCAACCCGCAGCTCGTGGCCGTGGCCCGCAAGCTCGGTCTGCCCCTCGTGGCCACGAACGACATCCATTTCGCCCGGCGGGACGACGCCGAGAGCCAGGACGTCCTCGTCTGCATCCAGACCAACCGCAAGATCTCCGACCCGGACCGGCTCAAGTTCTCGTCCGACCAGTTCTATTTCAAGACCGCCGCGGAGATGACCGAGCTCTTCAGGGACACGCCCGACGCCATCGAGAACACGGGCAAGATCGCCGCCCGCTGCACCTTCGAGTTCCCGTCCAAGACCTACTACCTGCCCAACTTCGTCCCGCCCGAGGGCAAGGACCTGGGCGATTATCTCGAGGAGATGGCCTGGCAGGGCTTCCGGGCCCGGATGGCCCGGCGGCAGGCCGACGTCGTCAACGGGTCGGCCTCGCACAGTCTGGGCGAGTACGAGCAGCGGCTCGAGCGCGAGATCAAGCTCATCAAGGAGATGCATTTCGAGGGCTACTTCCTCATCGTCTGGGACCTGATCAAGGCCGCCCGCGAGAAGGGCATCCCGGTCGGCCCGGGCCGCGGCTCGGCCGCCGGCAGCCTCCTCGCCTACGCCCTCGAGATCACCGAGATCGACCCGATCGAGTACGACCTCCTCTTCGAGCGCTTCCTCAACCCCGAGCGCATCAGCCTGCCCGACATCGACATGGACTTCTGCGCCCGCCGCCGGCAGGAGATGATCGAGTACGTGACCCGGAAGTACGGCCAGGAGAACGTCTGCCAGATCATCACCTTCGGGACCATGGCCGCCCGGGGGGCCATCCGCGACGTCGGCCGCGTCCTCGAGGTGCCCCTGCCCGAGGTCGACCGCATCGCCAAGATGATCCCTTTCGCCGTCGACGCGACCATCGCCGACGCCCTCAAGTCGGTCCCCGAGCTCAAGTCGCTTCGCGACCGGAACTCCAAGATCGCCCAGCTCCTGGCCATCGCCCAGCGGATCGAGGGCCAGGTCCGTCACCCCTCGATCCACGCCGCCGGCATCGTCATCACGCCCAAGCCGCTGGTCGAGTTCCTGCCCCTCTACCAGTCGGTCAAGGGCGAGGTCACGACCCAGTATCCGATGAACGACGTCGAAGCCCTGGGCCTGCTCAAGATGGACCTGCTGGGCCTGCGCAACCTGACGGTCATCGACGACGCCCTGGCGCTCCTCCGGGCCGAGACCGGCATCGTCATCGATATCAACAACCTGCCGCTCGACGACCAGGCCACCTTCGAGCTCTTCCGGGCCGGCAACACGGACGGCGTCTTCCAGTTCGAGAGTCCGGGCATGAAGGACCTCCTGCGCCGCTTCGTGCCGACCGAGTTCCGCGACCTCATCGCCCTCAACGCCCTCTACCGGCCCGGGCCGCTCAAGAGCGGCATGACCGACGAGTCCATCCACCGCCGCCACCACCCCGACCGGATCGCCTACGAGCTGCCCGAGCTCGAGCCCATCCTCCGCGAGACGCGGGGCATCATCGTCTACCAGGAACAGGTCATGCGCATCGCCACCGACCTCGGCGGGTTCACCCTGGCCGGGGCCGACCTGCTGCGCAAGGCCATGGGCAAGAAGGACAGGGAGACGATGAAGGCCCAGAAGCAGAAGTTCCTGCAGGGGGCCAAGAAGAAGGGCATCGCCTCGGCCAAGGCCGACAAGATCTTCGAGCAGATCAAGGAGTTCGCCGAGTACGGCTTCAACAAGTCCCACAGCGCCGCCTACGCCTTCCTGGCCTACCAGACCGCCTACCTCAAGGCCCACCACACGGGCCACTTCCTGGCCGCCCTGCTGACCTCGGAAGCCGAGCGCGGGGCCACGCCCCAGGTCGTCAAGTACATCGGGGAATGCCACGAGATGGGCCTCCAGGTCCTGCCGCCCGACATCAACAAGAGCGAGTTCCGCTTCACGGTCGAGAGCGGCAACATCCGCTTCGGCCTGGCCGCGGTCAAGGGCATCGGACAGGGGGCCGTCGAGGAGCTCGTGGCCGCCCGCAAGAGGGCCGGGGGGTTCCATTCGCCCTTCGACCTCTTCCTGGAGCACGACACCAAGGTCCTCAACCGCAAGGCCGTCGAAAGCCTGATCAAGGCCGGGGCCTTCGACTCGCTCGGCTGGAAGCGGTCGCAGTGCTTCCACATGCTCGACCGGATGATCGACTTCGGCCACGATGTCCAGAAGGGCCACGCCGCCCTCCAGAACTCCCTTTTCGGCCCGGCCGGGGCCGAGCCGCCGCCCGTCCCCCCGGAGGTCCTGGAGATGCGGGAGTGGGACGAATCCCACGTCCTGTCCTACGAGATGGACTCGCTCGGGCTCTACATCACCGGCCATCCCCTGGCCCGGCACAAGGACCGTCTCCGCAAGCTCGTCTCCCACCTCATCGAGGAGCTCGACGCGCAACGGGACTTCGACAAGGACGTCCGCCTGGCCGGCATCATCGGCTCGCTCAAGCCGCTCAAGACCAAGAAGGACGAGCGCATGGCCACGTTCTTCCTGGAGGACCTGACCGGAAAGATCGAGGTCGTGGCCTTCCCCGAGAGCTTCGGAAAATTCGGCCAGTACCTGCGCGAGGGCCAGCTCGTCTGGATCAAGGGCAAGTACATGGGCGAGGAGGAGAACCGCCGCATCAGCCTGAGCCAGGCCATGCCCCTGGCCGAGGCCTTCGAGAAGCAGGCGAAAAGGGTCGTCGTGCGCATCTTCCTGCCCGGCCTCGAGGAAGCGACGCTGGCCGAGCTCAAGACCATCCTCGACGGCTACGAGGGCCGCTGCCCGGTCATGTTCGAGCTCGAGACGCCGCACTCGTACCGCCTCAAGGCCCAGAGCGCCGAGGTCCAGAAGGTCACGCCGTCGGAGGAGCTCCTCAAGAAGATCGAGGACCTGCTC
>JAPKZE010000335.1 GCA_026393955.1 Candidatus Aminicenantota bacterium | reverse complement strand
CCTCGGGCTTCATGTCGGCCAACGTCGACGGCTTCTCGCTCGAGATCAGGTCGGAGGGCTGCCACGGGGCCAGCCCCTGGTCCTGCGTCGATCCGATCGTCGTCGGCGCCCAGGTCGTCACCGCCCTCCAGACCATCGTCTCCCGGGAGACGAACGTCTGGAACAACACGGTCATCACGGTGGGGTCTTTCCACGCCGGATCGGCCCCCAACATCATCCCCCGCTCGGCCCGGCTCCAGGCCACCGTGCGCAACTACGGCGAGGACCAGCGCCGGATCCTCCGGGACAAGATCACCCGCCTCGTGACGGGCATCTGCCAGGCCGCCGGGGCGACCTTCGACCTGGCCTACGAGTTCGGCACGAAGTCGGTCTATAACGACCCGGCCCTCGTCCGCGGGGCCCTGGCCACGGCCGAGCGCGTCCTGGGCTCGAAGGAGGCCCTCGTCGAGCAGAAGCCCGAGATGGGCGGCGAGGACTTCAGCTCTTTCGGGACCGTCGCCCCGGCCGTGATGCTCAACCTCGGCGTCGTCCCCGCCGACCGGGAGTCGACGGCCGTCCACTCCCCGACCTTTCTCGCCGACGAGGCCGCCATCCCCATCGGCGTCAACCTGATGGCCAACATCATCCTGGACCACCAGCTCAAGATCGCCAAAGCCAAGACGTCAAAGTGAGGACCGCGATGAACATCCCCCGCGCCCCGAGACTGATCGCATTAGGGCTGGCCTTGACCGCCTTGGCCGTCGTCGTATCCGCCCAGTCCCCCGAGGCCCACCGCGAGACCGATCCCCTCGTCCTGGCCAGGCTCGCCCGCTGGCAGGATTGGAAGTTCGGCCTGATGATGCATTGGGGACCGTACAGCCAGTGGGGGGTCGTCGAGTCCTGGAGCATCTGCTCCGAGGACGAGCCCTGGTGCCGCCGATCCATAGACAACTACGTGGAATACAAGAAGGCCTACGAGGCCCTGCCGCGGACCTTCGATCCGGTGAAGTTCGACCCCGCCGCCTGGGCCGCCGCGGCCAAGTCCGCCGGCATGCGCTACGTCGTCATGACCACCAAGCACCACGACGGCTTCACCATGTACGACACCAAGCAGACGGACTACCGCATCACGGGACCCGAGGTGCCCTTCCGGACGAACCCCAAGGCCGACGTCTTTCGGGCCGTCCTCGACGCTTTCCGGGCCCAAGGCTTCGGGACCGGGGCCTACTTTTCCAAGCCCGACTGGCACCACCCCGACTTCTGGGCCCCCGAATGGGCCACCCCCGACCGCAACGTCAATTACAGCACCGAGCGATATCCGGAGCGCTGGCAGCGCTTCCGCGACTTCACCTACCGCCAGATCGAGGAGATCGTCTCCGGCTACGGCCCGCTCGACATCCTCTGGTTCGACGGCGGCTGGGTCCGCCCCAGCCCGATGATCGAGATCGGGCCGGGCACCTTCGTCAAGAACCCCAAGAACATGGACATCGATATGCCCCGGATCGCGGCCATGGCCCGCCGCCACCAGCCCGGCCTCCTCGTCGTCGACCGGACGGTCACGGGGCGCTACGAGAACTACCGCACACCCGAACAGGAGATCCCGGAGAAGCCCCTCCCCTATCCCTGGGAGACCTGCATGACCATGGGCAACTCGTGGTCCTATAACCCGAAGGACGTCTACAAGTCGCCCCGTCGGCTCATCCATTTGCTCGTCGACATCGTCTCCAAGGGCGGGAACTTCCTGCTCAACATCGGGCCGAGCCCCGAGGGGGAATTCGCGCCCGAGGCCCTGGCCCGGCTCCGGGCCATCGGCGATTGGATGGCGGTCAACGGCGAGGCCATCTACGGGACGCGGCCCGTCGCTCCCTACAAGGAGGCCAAGACCTGCTTCACCTCGCTCCCGGACGGGACGGTCCATGCGATCTACCTCGCCGACGAGGACGAGACCGCCCCCCCGGCCAAGCTCATGCTGACGTCGCTCGCGCCCGCCGGGGGGACGACGGTCCGGATGCTCGGCGTCCGGGAGCCCGTCCGCTGGGAGAAGGTGGGCAAGGGCGCGCTCCTGACCCTCCCGTCCGGCGCCGTGGCCAAGCCCCCGTGCCGTTATGCCTGGGTCTTCAAGTTCAAGCCGGCCTCGTCTCCGCCGAAGCAGGACAAGGGCGCCGGCTCGTGACGATGCGGCGCCCGGGCGCTCTGCTGGCCCTCGTGGCGGCGGCCGCCGCGCCCGCGGGGGCGGACTGGCTCAAGGGCTACGGGCGGACCCTCGCCGGCGCCGAGATGTCCTACCATTCGCCCTATCCCGACATCTCCTCCGCGCTCATCAGCCGGGCCTCGGACGGGGCCATGGCCGTCGAATGGGAGACCGAACCTGTCCCGGCCGATCGGAAGGGCGGACCGCTGACTTTCGTCTGGCTGGCCGGCCACGCGACGGGCAAGGGCGCCCATCGCTTCGGCCTGGCCGTCGACGGCCGGGAGGCCCTGAGCTTCCGGACGTCGGCCGACTCGTCGCGCCGGGAGTGGCGGGAGACCGGCCCGGACGGCATATCCCTCACGTTCAAGACGGTCATGGTCGACCAGTTCGACGAGCTCTTCGGCTTTATGTGGCTGGAGGTGCCGGCCGGGCTCGTTCATCCGGGCCGGCCATTGAGGATCCGGGTCACGGGCGAAAAAGCCGGCTCGAACGACTGGTTCATGGTCTTCCGCGACGATCTGCGCCGCGACGTCTGGGCCCGGGGCGAGCAGGCCCTGGTCCGCAAGGACGGCCGGCTCTTCCAGATCGTCCGGGTCGAGGTCAGTCATCTCGCCCCGCCGGGGAGCGCGGTCATCTCGTGCGGCCAGGCCGCCAAGGCCCGGCTCGAGCTGAAGCTCGGCTACAACGCCCTCGAGTTCCTTCTGCCCGCCGTCGACCGGGAGAAGCCCGTGACGATCGAAGCGTCCTTTGACGACGGCTCCGTCCGCCGCGGTGAGCTTACGGTCAAGCCCGTGGTGCCGCGGGAGATCTGGCTCCTCCCCCACTCCCACGTCGACATCGGCTATTCCGATCCTCAGCCGGTCGTCGAGCGGAACCACTGGCGCTATTTCCGGGAGGCGATCGCCCTGGCGGAAAAAACGGCCGGCTACCCCGAGGGCGCCCGCTTCAAATGGAACACCGAGCAGGCCTGGGCCGTCGAGACCTATTTCCGTCAGGCCGGCGAGGC
>JAPKZE010000183.1 GCA_026393955.1 Candidatus Aminicenantota bacterium | reverse complement strand
CTCGCCTTGTATCTCGAGCGTTACGCCGGAAAAGACATCGAGATCGTCCTACAGGTCCGGGTCCTGGATACGGTTACCCGTCAACTGGACGTCTGGGTCGACCCGCGGATCGAGTGGTAGGGGCTCAGCCCCACTTCTTCTTGAGCTCGTCGTCGATCGCGGCGGCCGCTTAGCGGTCCAGGTCCTTGCCGTCCCGGGAGCCGCCGGTCTTCGTCCCGGCCGGCCGCGGCTTCCGGACCATGATGAAGCCCGAGGGCCGGACAGCCGCGCCGTGGGCCCGGCAGTTGTTGCCGACCTTGTTGTCGTCAGAGACAACGGTGATGTCGGATCCCGCCCCTTTGTGATCCCTGACCAGCCGGATGAGCTCGTCGTCGCCGCCGTGACGGGTGAAAGAAAAGACGCACCGGATGCCGGCGACGCGCTGGCCGCGGCCGCCTGAGACCTCGAAATCGCCGTCGAAGACGATCACACATTCGACCCCCGGATGCTCACGGCTCCACCCCGAAACGCGCAGAGCCAACTGGTTCCGGGCGTTCTGGAGCCCGCCGTCGAGGCTGGCCTGGAGCTCCGGAATGCGGTTGATGACATTGTAGCCGTCGACGAGCAGCAATCTTGGGCCGGCCATGAGGCTACGCGGACGGGCGCTTGGCCGGAACGTGCCGGTCTTCGACGCGCCGGGTGAACCCGGTCTTGTCGAAGTATTCGAGGATGGCCTGGGCGTACTTCCGGGACAGGTCGAGCCGGTCGCGGAGCTCGGCGATGGTGACGCTGCCGCGCCGCTCGATCAGGCCGGCGACGGCGGCGCGGGCCGCCTCGAGCGTGTCCCGGTGATAGATGACCTTGGGGGCCAGGCGGACGAGCTCTCCGGAGCGCAGGAGCGCGTTCAGGACGGGATTGAACACGGACGGGTTCAGCCCGAGCTTGGCCCGGACCTCGTCTTCGAGAGGTGCCGAGAAGCGGGCGCTCCGGAAGGCCCCCTCGACCCGGGCCCGGCGTTCGGCCTCGACCGGATCGGCTTTCGCTTCGCGGCCGGCCAGCCCGATCTCGGATTCGCGGCGGACGAGAACGCCGGCGGCGACGAGACCGTCGAGCATGAGCTTGAGCACGGGCGCGGAGCTCCCTTTCAGGAACTCGGCCCGGAGGTCGGAATAGGGCATGACCGTGCGGTACGGATTTTTCTCGAAGTAGTCGCGGACCGACACGACGATCTGGTCGCCGAGGCGGGCCAACACGGAGCTGTGAAGGTACCTCTCCGGCTTTTCCCCGGAGACGGCGACGAGGTCCCCGTCGGCGGCCAGGGCTGTGACGGCGGCCGCGACCTCGTCCTCACCGCGGCCGAGTCTGCGGGCGATGTCGGCGACGGTCTGGGGCTCGCCCCCGGCTTGGGCGAACATCTGCTCGACGGCCTCGCGGGACGAACCGCCCAGCTTCTCGAGACCGTCGAGGACGCCCCGGCTGAAGCGCTTGTGCTTCCCGGGCGCGGCGTCGAGCACCCGGCCCCCGCCGATCGTCACGATGGGGGAGAACGACCGGATGACGAACCGGTCGCCGGGCAGGGCCACGGCGGGCCGCTCCAGGACGAGCTGGACCGCGGCCGAAGCGCCGGGCGCGACCGTCTGGCCGCCGATGACCGAAAGCCGGGCCATAACCTCGTCCGTGCCGATATGGAGCCGGACGCGGTCGCGGTGCTTGATCTCGCGCGGGGCCGAGGCCAGGACGTCGAGACGGGCGTCGAGGCGGGCCGTGGGGACGAGCGAGCCCTCGGCGGCGGCGACCTGTCCCCGGCGGAGTTCCTCCTTGGCCAGGTCCTGGAGATTGAGGGCCGTCCGTTTGCCGACCGCGGAGCGGTCCGTCTTCGAGCCGTGGACCTGGAGCCCACGGACGCGGGTCTTGAGGCCTTCGGGGTAGATCTCGACGCGGTCGCCGGCCCGGACCGAGCCGGCCAGGATGGTCCCGGCCACGACGGTGCCGAAGCCGTGCATGGTGAAGACCCGGTCGACGGGCATGCGGAAGACGCCGCTGTCGGGCCGGGGGGCGACGCGGCGGCCGATCGCCTGAAGCTCCGCCCTGAGCCCGGGGATCCCGGCCCCGGTCAGCGCCGAGACCGGGAGGATGGGCGCGTCGGCCAGGAACGAGCCGCGGACGAAGTGCCGGACCGCGGCCGTGAGCTCGGCCAGGCGGGCCTCGTCGACGAGGTCGCACTTGGTCAGAGCGACGAGGCCGAGCTTGACGTCGAGGAGCCGGAGGATGTCGAAGTGTTCCCGCGTCTGCACGGCCAGCCCCTCGTCGGCGGCGATGACGAACAGGGCGGCGTCGATGTTGCTCGCCCCCGCGGCCATGGTCTTGACGAACTTCTCGTGGCCGGGGACGTCGATGTAGACGATCTGCTTCGGATAGGAGGGGTCGTCGAGGAAGACGAAGCCCAGCTCGATGGTCATGCCGCGGGCCTTTTCCTCGGGCAGGGTGTCCGGGTCGGTCCCGGTCAGGGCCCGGACGAGGGCGCTCTTGCCGTGGTCGATGTGGCCGGCCGTGCCGATGATGACGTGATCGAGGTCGGTCATGTTCGGTCAGGCGCGCGGAGCGCGGGCCCGGAGGCGGAGGCGCGGCTTGGAGGCCTGGCGCAGGACCCGGCCGACGACCGCGGCGCCGGCGACGTTTTTCCGGCGGAGCGCGGCGAGCAGGGCCGTCGCTTTTGAGGCGCGGACGGCGATGAGCAGCCCGCCCGAGGTCTGAGGGTCGTAGAGGAGCGTCTCGAGGTCTTCGCCCGCGGACTTGTCGCGCGTGACGAAAGCCGCGGCGTACTCGCGGTTGCGCTCGACCGCGCCCGAGATGACGCCGGCCCGGATGAGGTCGAGGACGCCGGAGAAGACCGGGATGGCGGCGCCGTAGACCTCGATCTCGACGCCGCTCTGGGCGGCCATCTCCCCGAGATGCCCGGCCAAGCCGAACCCGGTGATGTCGGTGGCCGTGGTGACGCCGGCCGCGGTCATGGCCTCGGCGGCGGCGCGGTTGAGGGCGCGCATGGACAGTTCGGCCTCGGCCAGCCCGTCGGCCGGGGCCCGGCCGATCTAGCGGGCGAAGCTCAGCGTGCCCGTGCCGATGGGCTTGGTCAGGACGAGCAGGTCGCCGGGCCGGGCCTTGCTGTTCACGGTCATCCTGCGGGGATCGACGACGCCGGTCACGGCGAAGCCGAACTTGATCTCGCGGTCCTTGATGCTGTGGCCGCCGAGGAGGGCGACGCCGGCTTCGCGGAGCTTGTCGACGCCGCCTTGGAGCATCCGGTTCATGATGCGCGGGCTGAGCGACTCGATGGGGAAGGCGACGATCGACAGGGCGGTCAGGGGTTTGCCGCCCATGGCGTAGATGTCGCTCACGGAGTTGGCCGCGGCGATCTGGCCGAAGAGGTAGGGGTCGTCCACCGAGGGGCTAAATACGTCCACCGTCTGCACCAGCGCGAGGTCGTCCGACAGCTTGAAGACCCCCGCGTCATCGCCTGCCGCCGCGCCCACCAGCACGCGCGGATCGTCCTGGAAAGGCA
>JAPKZE010000464.1 GCA_026393955.1 Candidatus Aminicenantota bacterium | reverse complement strand
CCTCGCTCTCGACCGACGCCTGGACGGCGGCCGAGATGTCGGACAGGCGGTTGCCCTCTTTCATCTGCTCGAGGCCCTTGAAGAACGACCGTTCGGCCGCGGCGATGAGCTTCAGGGCCTCCGGGCTCGTCCGGCCGACGGGGGCGGTCAGGGCCGAGTCGCTGAAAAAGCCCTCGTAGAGGACGCCGAAATCGAGGCTGACGATGTCGCCCTCCTGGAGGATGCGGCCCGACGGGATGCCGTGGATGATCTCCTCGTTGACCGAGATGCAGACCGAAGCGGGATAGCCGCGGTAGCCCTTGAAGGCCGCCACGGCGCCGAGCTCCCGGGTCCGCTTCTCGGCGTAAAGATCGAGGTCGCGCGTCCGGATGCCCGGCCGGATGAGCGGCTCGAGCTCGGCCAGGACCGTGGCCACAATGCGGCTGCTCTGGCGCATGGCCTCGAGCTCGGCAGCGGATTTGATGGTGATCATGGTCACTTCCCCGCCCCGCCCGGACGCCCGAGCAGGGGGTCGAGGACCCGGCGGACGCCGCGGACCTCGGCCTCGCTCGGGCCATTGCCGTCGACAACATGGAGGTTGCCCTTGGCCGCGTAGCGGGCGATCAGGGGCTCGGTCTTGGCATGATAGGTCTTGAGCCGCTCCCGGATGACCTCGGGCGTGTCGTCATTGCGCTGGACGAGAGCCGTGCCGCAGACGTCGCAGACGCCGGGCGTCTTCGGCGGCTTGTTGACCAGGTGGTAAATGGCCTCGCAGCTCGGGCAGGTCCGGCGGTTGGCCAGCCGCGCCAGGACGGTCTCGTCGGAGACCTGGAGGTCGAAGACGGTCTCCGGGCCGGCCGGGCCGAGGGCTTCGAGGCTGTCGGCCTGGGCCAGCGTCCGGGGGAAGCCGTCGAGGACGTAGCCTCCCTGGCAGTCCGCCTTGGCCAGGCGCTCGCGGAGCAGGGCCAGCACCGTCGCGTCGTCGACCAGGCCGCCCTTGCCCATCTGGGACGCGGCGACCAGGCCGAGGGAGGTCTTCTCCCGGACGGCTTCCCGGAGCAGATCTCCCGTCGAGATCTTGGGGAACCCGTAGACCGCGCGCAAGGCCTCGGCCACGGTCCCCTTCCCGCTTCCGGGCGCGCCCAGGAGGATGATCCTCATCCGCGCCTCCCGCGGATCCGGCTCCGGCGCATGAAGCCGTCGTAGTGGCGCATGACCAGCTGGGCCTCGATCTGCTGCATCGTGTCCATGGCCACGCCTACGACGATGAGGATCGACGTACCGCCGAACATGAAGTTGACGCCCATGCCCTGGGTGATGAACTTGGGCAGGTTAACTTCGAGCCAGGGCCCGATCCAGGGCAGGGCCTGGACCTTGAAGCCCGTGATCATGAACTCGGGCAGGATGGCCACGGCGGCCAGGTAAATGGCGCCGGCCATGGTGATGCGGCTGAGGACATCGTCGATGTAATCGGAGGTGTTCTTGCCGGGCCGGATGCCGGGGATATACCCGCCGTTCTTTCGCATGTTATCCGCGATTTCATTCGGGTTAAAGACAATGGCCGTATAGAAGTAGGCGAAGAACACGATGATGAACGCATAGATAATGTTATACCAGAG
>JAPKZE010000233.1 GCA_026393955.1 Candidatus Aminicenantota bacterium | reverse complement strand
GGCCGCCTCGGCCTTGTCGAAGAGCCGGTCGTAATGAGCGACGTCCGCGGCGGAGAGATAGTCCCCGGCGTGGACCGCCGGCGGCTCGTAGATGTCGAGGTGCGCCCCGGTCCGCTCGAGCGCCGCGGTCAGGGCGTCGATATAGCGGAGGATGAACTTTCCGGCCCGGCCGTAGGTGCCCTCGAGGAAATCGTCGGTCCAGGCGCCGACGTCCGTCTCCGGGTCCCAGAGCAGGCGGGCTAGAAGGTAGGATTTCAGCTCGCTGAACTCGTGCCCCGGGCCGGTGTTCGTCTGCTGGAAATGCTTGCGGACGCCGGGGTCGACGAAAAAGCGGATGTGGGGCTGGAGGACGTGGAGGTTGGGGAAGGGGGAGACGTGGTGCGAGAAGTTGACCGTGTAATCCCAGAGATAGAGGTTGCCGCAGACGCGGCTCCAGTCCTCGATGTCGCGGACGAACGAAGCGCTCGACGGAGCGTCGGCGATGGGGCGGCTGCGGTCGAGCTCGATCGTGCAGAGCATGACCTCGACGTTCGGGGCCGGCCGGGTCAGGCGCGGCGCCGGGCGCGAATATTGATAGGCCAGGGTCGAGATCGTCTTGTCGGGGAAGAGGGCGGCCATCCGGTTGACGAAGCGCAGGATGGGGCCCGCGGGCGAGCCCTCCTCTTCGATGATCTTCAGGCATTCGGGGCACTGGCAATAGGAGGAGTTGTCGTTCTGGCTGACCGACCAGATCTTCTTCCCGGGCTGCGCGGCCATCTCCTCACGCAGCCTGGCCGCGGCGATATCGAAGACCTCGGGCCGGGAGAGGCAAGGCTGGTCGATGATCCTCTTGCCGTTCATCAGGGCAAAATATTCGGGATGGGCCTCGAAATAGGTCTGCCAGGGGAGGAGCCGCTGGAAGGTATGGACGTAATAGCCCGCGCCGTAGAGGTCCGTATGGAGTTGGAGCCGCATCCAGTCGAGATAGTCGGGGTCGAGGGCAAAGTCGCCGTTGACGATGCGGACCGAGTTGACGGGATTCCCGGTGTCGAACAGGCAGCCGAGAGAGAGGTCGTCGCCGGGCGGAAAGAGCTTGGCCGAGGGGCTGAGCTTCCGGCAGCCGAAATACTTTTCGAGCAGGTGGACGACGCCGTAGATGACGCCCTTGCCGCCGCCGCCCGCGATATAGAGGTTCCCGGTGGAGGTGGCCAGGACGAAACCGTCCTCGCGGAGTTTCGGGACGGACGATGCGACGAGGGGAGGAAGCTCGACCCCGGCGAAACCGATGACGGCCGCACCGGGCTTGTCGGGGACCTTGACCGCGAGAACGGGGAGGTCGACGCCGCTCATCTTGAGGACGGACGTCCGCAGGATCTCGGCCGCCCGCCGCTCCGTGTCCCCCGCGGCCTCCGGGATCTCGATGCGCGCCGCCGGACGGCCGTGGTCGACGAACACGAAGGCCCGTCCGCACATGCTGACCTGGACGGGGCGCTGGCCCGGGCCGGAGGTGGAGGCCGGAGCGCAGGCGGTCGCGGTGAAGAGAGAGGAGATGACGAGTGTCGTCGCGAAGCGGGGAGATCGCCGGGCCGTCATCACCCGGCACTCTAGACTAAACCCCCGCCGCTCGTCAAACCCTCTTCATTTCCTGAAACGGTCGAGGTATTCGGCCCGGACCCAGAACGTGTCGCGGCTGCCGTTGCGGGTCGAGGTGAAGAAGAAGTACTTGCCGTCTCGCGTCACATAGGGGCGGTTCTCCGAGCCGGCGGAGTTGACCTCGGCCCCCAAGTTCCTGGGCGGGCCCCATGATCCGTCCTTTTCCCTGAAGGAAATATAGATGTCGTCCCCGCCCAGCCCGCCCGGCTTCGTCGAGCAGAAAAGAAGAAAGCAGCCGTCCGGGGCGATGAAGGGGTCCCATTCATTGTCTTCCGTGTTCAGTGCTGCCAGGTTGACGGCGTCGCCGTATCCTCCGTCTTTCGCGGGGCACATGTAAAGATCGAACCGGCCTTTGCCGCCGCGACGGTTGCTGAAAAAATAGACGGCCCCTTCGGCTGTTTCGGAGGCGAAGCTCTCGTTGTCCTCCGGGGCGTTGACGGGCGGGGGCAGAGGGGCCCGATCGCCCCACCCTGTGGCCGTAAGCTCCAACCTCCAGATATCGGAAAGCAACAGGCCTTCTTTTTCAGTTTTGACCTGATAGAGCATCGTCTTGTCGTCGCTCGAAAAGACGAAATCCCCGTTGTCGTCCATGGTCTCCCAGAAGGGGATGAGCTCGGGCGGCGTCCAGGTCCCGTCCTTCAGCCGCGTAACATAGGTGTGACAGCGTCGCTCGATGAACTTCTGGAAGATGAAAACGGTCCCTTTCAGGGCGAAGCCGGAGCTGCCCTCATCGGCGTCCGTCGTGATGATCCCGGGAGCGTAGGGCTGCTGCGCCATCCCCGGCGGCTTATGCCCAAGGTAGGGGCCCTGCAGTCGCGGAAAAGGAGCTTGCCCGCCGGCTCCCATGCCGAACGATAGGGCCAGTAGGAGCGGAACGGCGAGGCCAGTGCGTTTTGCCATGGGGGAACTCCGCTTAAAGGAAAATGAGGCCGGCGAGAGAGAGTCCGATGAGGATGAGCGAGACCTTATAGAGCGTGCGCCAGGCGGCGTGGGCTTCCCGCAGGACCTCGAACTCGGTGACGTAGACGACCTCGCAGGCGCCGTTGCCGCGGTCGTTGCGCACCGTGCTCGAGCGGCGGGCGTACGGCGCTCCCTTGATGCCGTAGGAGACCAGCCAGCCTTTGAGCCGGATCTGATCGCCCTTGCGGGCCCTGAGGAC
>JAPKZE010000338.1 GCA_026393955.1 Candidatus Aminicenantota bacterium | reverse complement strand
CGATGACGCAGATCTTCTTGGTCTTGCCCGTGCCGTGGGGCAGGACGACCGTGCCGCGGACCATCTGGTCGGAGTACTTGGGATTGACGCCCAGCCGGATGTCCATGTCGACCGACTCGTCGAACTTGGCGAAGTGGGCCTTTTTAAGGAGGCTGACGGCCTCCTCGAGGGAGTACTCCCGAGACTCCGTCCCCTTGACCTCCCGGGCTTTGATGGTGTTCTTGCCGTGCTTACTCACTGACGATCTCCAATCCCATGTTCTTGGCCGTGCCTTCGATGATCTTCTTGGCCGCCTCGACGTCGTAGGCGTTGAGGTCGGGCAATTTGATCCGGGCGATCTCCTCGATCTGCTTCATCGTGATCTTGCCGACCTTCTCCTTGTTCGGCGACCCGGAGCCCTTGGCGATCCCGGCGGCCTTCTTCAGGAGGTAGGAGGCGGGAGGGGTCTTGACGAGGAAGTTGAACGACTTGTCCTTGAACACGGTGATGAGGACGGGGACGACCGTGCCCTCGTCCATCTTCTTCGTCCGCTCGTTGAATTCCCGGACGAAGCCCATGATGTTGACGCCGTGCTGGCCCAGGGCCGGCCCGACCGGGGGCGCGGGACTGGCCTGCCCGGCGATGATCTCCAGCTTGATCTTGGCGACGACTTCTTTCGACATCCTGTCCTCCTAAAGCTTCTCGACCTGCAGGAACTCGAGCTCGACCGGGGTCGACCGGCCGAAGATGGTGACCAGGACCTTGAGCGTGCTCCGCTCGGGGTGAACTTCCTCGACGATCCCGTTGAAGTTGAAGAACGGCCCGTCGATGATGCGGACGGCCTCGCCCTTCTCGAAGGAATGCTTGGGCTTGGGCTTCTCGGAGGTCGTCTCCATGTGCTCGACGATCTGGCCGACCTCCTTCTTGCTGAGCGGGGTGGGCGTCCGGCCGGAGCCGACGAAGCCCGTGACCTTCGGGACCTGGCGGATCATGAGCCAGTTCTCGTCGTTCATCTCCATCTCGACGAGGATGTAGCCGGGGTACGACCGCTTCGTGGAGACGACCTTCTTGCCGCCCCGGATCTCGATGACGTCCTCGGTCGGGATGATGATCTGCCCGACCTGGTCTTCGAGGTGCAGCTCGATCGCCTTTTGCTTGATCGACTCGGCGACGAACTTCTCGAAGCCCGAATAGGTGTGAACGACAAACCAGTTCTTTGCCATCGTCCGATTCCTTGCGCTTATCCGAAGAGGGACTTGAACTGAGTGATGACCCAGGCGAAGATGACGTCCATGAAGAACAGGTAGAAGCCGAAGAAGACCGTCGCCGCGATGACGACGATGGTCGTGCTGGTGACCTCGTTCTTGGACGGCCAGGTGACCTTCTTCAGCTCAGCCCTGACGTCCTTGAGGAAATTCCCCAGCTTCTTGTACCAGCGGATCTTGTCGTTCATGGCGTTCTCTCTTTCCGGGGTCCGCGGCCGGGCCTTCAGGCCCGAGGCCGGCCTCTCCGCGAAGGGATCTGGCAGGTGAGGCAGGGCTCGAACCCGCAACCTGCGGTTTTGGAGACCGCTGCTCTACCAATTGAGCTACTCACCTGTCGGCCTCGTTACTTCGATTCCTTGTGGGCCGTATGTTTCCGGCAGAAGGGGCAGTACTTGCTCGTCTCGAGCTTCTCGGTCTGCTTCTTCTTGTTGCGCGTCGTGCTGTAGTTGCGGCGTTTGCATTCGCCGCACTGGAGCGTGATGATCTCTCGCATGTCGGTCCTTCCCGGCACCGGCGGGACTGCGTCTAAATCAGGAAAAAGCCCAAGACCAGAATTGAACTGGTGACCCCGTCCTTACCAAGGACGTGCTCTACCAACTGAGCTACTTGGGCCCGGCATCCTCGAAAAAGAGCGGGAAACGGGATTCGAACCCGCGACGTTCAGCTTGGAAGGCTGACGCTCTACCAACTGAGCTATTCCCGCGGAGGCGATAATGGGCAGGGAAGGATTCGAACCTCCGAAGCGTTTCCGCAACGGGTTTACAGCCCGTCCCATTTGGCCACTCTGGAACCTGCCCTCACTATGGTGCATCGTCCTCGCCCTCGATCGCCCGTCTTAGCCAGCGAAGGGATTCGAACCCCTGACCCGCTGATTACAAATCAGCCGCTCTACCTGCTGAGCTACGCTGGCGTACCCTCAACCTGTCTTGCGCTAACCTGCTCTGCTGATATGGGGGAAAACAGAAAAAGAGATGAAAAAAAGAAAAACTTCTCTCCTCGAGCTCGAAATGTGTTCTTTTTTTCAGAGATATAATCTGAAATATACAGAACGACCGACCATCATTCTAGAGGGAATTCAGGTCCTTGTCAAGGGGTCTTCTAATAAATCCCGGGTCCCCGCCGGACCCGCCCCAGGTTCTCCCCGACGTTCCTCAGGAAATCAACGGTGAAGAGGATATATCGGCCCTTCTGGACCGGGGTCAGGACGCGGTCCAGAGTGGCCTCGACCTCTTCATCCCTCTCCCGGATGGCCCGGCGGGCCTGCCTGATCCTGTCGACGAGACCGAGGACCTCCTTCTCCCCCGGGGGCGTCTTGGCCAGCTCCGCCCGGAGGTTCCGGAGGTCGAGCCCCATGTCGCGCTGCAGGGCGGCCTTCTCCTTCTCGGTCCTGGTCAGGACCGGATAGAGCTTGGCCGTCTGCTCCTCCGTGAGCTCGAGGGCTCCGGTCAGCCTGAGGAGATACAGATCGCTGATCCGCTCCCGGAGCCGGGCTCGCGACTGGGGGTCTCCCGTCTGGGGGCCAGGGGCGGCCGAGGAGACGGCCGCGACCAGGGACAGCATCAGGGCGATGAGGATAAGGCGTTTCGTCGTCATTGCGGACCTCCAAGTCCGGATTCCTTTTCCAGGGCCGCAACGACGGCCCGAAGCTCGTCGTCGCTCAGGCTTTCCCAGAACAGCGGATCGGCCGCGGTCAGTCCGGCCGCCTCCGCCTCCCCGACCGGGGACATCGCCTCGATCGAGGCCTGGAGCTCCCGGTCGATCAGGCCGGCCAGCTCCGGATCGGACTCGACGGCCCGGACGATCGGATCCAAAATATCGTCGGCGGCGACCCAGGCTTCGGTCATGGCCGGGCCCGGACGCGGCAGAGCCAGCCAGAGGGAGACGCCCGCCAGGACCAGGGCGGCCGCGGCGGCCCAAGCCCAGCGCCGCCCGGCGGCGAACGGGACTTCGACGCGCTTCCGGCCGGCTTCCTCGGCGGACAGCTTGGCTTCCAGCTCCCTTTCGAAGGCCGTCCAGAACCCGGCCGGCGCCTCCGGCAGCCCGGTCCCCGCCTGGATCCGCTCCAGGTCCTCCCGATAGACCCGGCAGGCCCGGCAGGTCCGCAGATGGGCTTCGAGCCGGACTCCCCCGCCGGACGGGAGCGCCCCGTCGAGCTCGTCCGAGATCCGTTTCCGGGCCGTCTGGCATCTCATGGCCGGGCCTCCTCGAGAAACGGCTTGATGCGAGCCTGGAGGAGCTTGCGGGCCTTGTGCATCCTCCAGGACACCGTGTTCTCCGAGCACCCCAGGACCCGGGCCGCGTCGGCGTGGCTGAGGCCCTGGTCGACGACGAGGGCGAACGAGGCCCGGAAATGGGCCGGCAAGTCCGCGACGGCCTCGTCGATCCTGGCCGTGAGCTCGTTCAGGGTCGAGCGGCTTTCCGGGCCGGGCGCGGCGTCGCCTCGGGGGACGGCGGCGGAGCGGTTCTCGTCGAACGGGGCCCGGTTCGCCTCCCGGCTCTTCTTCTTGAGGAACGACAGCGATGTGTTGACGGCGATCCGGTAGAGCCACGTGTAGAAGCTCGAGCCGCTGCGGAACGAGCCGACCGCTTTCCACGCCGTCAAGAAGACCTCCTGAGCCAGGTCGTCCGCGTCGGCCGCATTGCCGGCCATGCGCAGGGCGATCCCGCGGACCCGGCGCTCGTGGCGCCGGACGAGCTCGGCGAAGGCCTCCCGCCCGCCCCGCCGGGCGTCGTCCACGAGACTCGCTTCCGGGCATTCATCCATCACGTCCTCACACCGTTAGACGCCTATTATACTAAATCCTTTGAGGGCTCGATTCGTTGACAACCCCGGCGCCGTGCTGATATCATCTGCCTCTTCTCACGAAAGGCTGGATCGCCATGATCGAACGCTACACCCGCCCCGCCATGGGGGCCGTTTGGACCGAAGAGAACAGATACCGCAAGTGGCTCGCCGTCGAGCTGGCGGTCTGCGAAGCCTGGGCCCGGCTGGGAAGGATCCCGCGCCCGGCCCTGCGCACGATCCGGGAGAAGGCGGACTTCTCCGTGGACCGGATCGACGCCATCGAGAGGGTCGTCAAGCACGACATCATCGCCTTTCTGACCTCGGTCGCCGAGAAGGTCGGACCGGAATCGCGCCACATCCACCTCGGCCTGACCTCCTACGACGTCGTCGACACAGCCCTGTCGCTGCTCATCAAGGAGTCGCTCGAGAAGCTGCTCGTCGACCTGCGCGCCTTCCACCGCCTGCTCCGCCGGCAGGCCCTGAAACACCGCATGACGGTCTGCATCGGGCGGACCCACGGCATCCACGCCGAGCCGGTGACCTTCGGCTTCAAGCTCCTCGTCTGGTACGAGGAGGTCGGCCGCCACATCGGCCGCCTCGAGAACGCCCTGGGGACGATCTCGGTCGGCCGGATCTCGGGCTCGGTCGGGACCTTCATCCACCTCGATCCCCGGGTCGAGGTCATGGCCCTCAAGAAGCTCAAGCTCCGACCGGCCAAGGTCTCGACCCAGGTCCTTCAGCGCGACCGCCACGCCGAGGTTCTGTCGGCCCTGGCCCTGCTGGCCACGTCGATCGAGAAGTTCGCCGTGGAGATCCGGCACCTCCAGCGGACCGAGGTCCAGGAGCTCGAAGAGCCCTTTACCAAGGGGCAGAAGGGCTCGTCGTCGATGCCCCACAAGAAGAACCCCGTCCGCTGCGAACGGGCCTCCGGGCTGGCCCGCCTCGTCCGGGCCAACGCCGGGGTCGGCCTGGAGAACGTCGTGCTCTGGCACGAGCGCGACATCTCCCACTCCTCGGCCGAACGGGTCGTCTTCCCGGATTCGTTCATCCTGACCGACTTCCTGCTCGCCGACATCGCCGACATCGTCGCGAACTGGGTCGTCCATCCGGACCGGATGCGGGCGAACATCGACGCCACCCGCGGCCTCATCTTCTCCCAGAGCGTCCTCCTGGCCCTGACCAAGAAAGGCCTCGTCCGCGAGGAGGCCTACCAGGTCGTGCAGCGCAGCAGCCTCAAGGCCTGGAACGAGGGCCTCGACTTCCGCGCCCTGGTCGCCGCCGACCCGGACGTCGCCCGGGTCCTCGGCCCGAAGGACATCGAGCGCTGCTTCTCGCTGGCCCCCTATCTCGACAAGATCGACTACATCTTCGAAAGGGTTCTCCATGAAAGTTAGAGTCCTCGTCTCCTTCAAGGACAGCGTCCTCGACCCGCAGGGGCAGACCGTCAAGAACGCCCTGCACACCATGGGCTACGCCGCGGTCACGGACGTCCGGCAGGGCAAGGTCTTCGAGCTCGAGCTCGTAGGGGCGACCCGGAAGCAGGCCGAGGCCCTGGTCCCCGAGATCGCCCGCCGGGTCCTGGCCAATCCCATCATCGAGAAGTTCGACTGGGAAATCCTCAAGGGCCGCTGAGGGGCATGGCCATGAAGTTCGGCGTCGTCCAATTCCCCGGCTCCAACTGCGACTTCGACACCTTCCACGTGCTCCGCGACGTCATGAAGCGGCCGACCGTCATGCTCTGGCACAAGGACCACGACCTCCAGGGCGTCGATTGCGTCGTCCTGCCCGGCGGCTTCTCCTACGGCGACTATCTCCGGTCCGGGGCCATCGCCCGCTTCTCGCCGCTCATGCAGGAGGTCAAGGCCTTCGCCCGCCGGGGCGGACGCCTGCTCGGCATCTGCAACGGCTTCCAGATCCTCCTCGAGCTCGGCCTTCTGCCGGGCGCCATGCTCCGCAACAAGAACCTCAAGTTCCTCTGCCAGCACGTCCACATCCGGGTCGAGAACGCCCGGACGGACTTCACCCGGGCGGCCCGGAAGGGCCAGATCCTGCGCGTGCCCATCGCCCACTTCGACGGCAACTACTTCGCCCCGCCCCGGGTGCTCCGGGACCTGGAGACGAACGGCCAGGTCGTCTTCCGCTACTGCGACGCCGACGGGAACGTCACGCCGGAGGCCAACGTCAACGGCTCCCTGGACAGTATCGCCGGCATCCGCAACGCGGCCGGCAACGTCCTCGGCCTGATGCCCCACCCGGAACGGGCCTCGGAGGCCCTGCTCGGGAGCGAGGACGGCCGGACGATCTTCGAATCCCTCATCCTCAGTCTCGAAAAACGCACGCCGGCCGGGCGGCCGGCCGCAGGGAAGAAGGCCCGCCATGATCGATAAGGCCCTCCTCGACCGGCACGGCCTGACCGAGGACGAGTACCGGCTCATCGTCGAGCTCATCGGCAAGGAGCCCAACCTGACCGAGCTCGGCATCTTCTCGGTCATGTGGTCCGAGCACTGCGGTTACAAGAGCTCGCGCGTCCACCTCAAGAAGCTGCCGACCGAGGGCGAGCACGTCATCCAGGGCCCCGGCGAGAACGCCGGCGTCCTCGACATCGGCGGCGGCCAGGTCGTCGTCTTCAAGATCGAATCCCACAACCACCCGTCCTACATCGAGCCCTACCAGGGCGCGGCCACGGGCGTCGGCGGCATCCTCCGCGACATCTTCACCATGGGCGCCCGGCCCATCGCCGTCATGGACTCGCTCCGGTTCGGGCCGCCCGACGACCCCAGGAACCGCTCGGTCATGGAGGGCGTCGTTTCGGGCATCTCCGGCTACGGCAACGCCTTCGGCGTCCCGACGGTCGGCGGCGAGGTTTATTTCGACCCCTGCTACAACCTCAATCCTCTGGTCAACGTCTTCTGCCTCGGCCTGGCCGACAAGGACAAGGTCTTCTACGCCCGGGCCGAGGGCGCCGGCAACAAGGTCCTCTACGTCGGGGCCAAGACCGGGCGCGACGGCATCCACGGCGCGACCATGGCCTCGGCCGAATTCGGCAAGGAGACGGAGCACAAGCGGCCCAACGTCCAGGTCGGCGACCCGTTCAAGGAGAAGCTCCTGCTCGAGGCCTGCCTCGAGGTCATGGACCGCGGCCTCATCGTCGGCATCCAGGACATGGGCGCCGCCGGCTTGACTTGCTCGACGACCGAGATGGCGGCCAAGGGCGGCATGGGCATCGTCATCGACCTCGACAAGGTCCCCCAGCGGGAAGCCGGCATGACGCCGTACGAGATCCTGCTCTCGGAATCCCAGGAGCGCATGCTGCTCGTGGCCACGCCGGAGAAGGTCGAAGCCGTCCAGACCGTCTTCGCCAAATGGGACCTCGACGCGCCGGTCATCGGCGAGGTGATCGAAGGCGGCCGGGCCCGCATCTCGTTCAAGGGCGAGGTCGTCGTCGACATTCCGGTCGACGCCG
This sequence comes from Candidatus Aminicenantota bacterium, assembly GCA_026393955.1. Classification (GTDB taxonomy): domain Bacteria; phylum Acidobacteriota; class Aminicenantia; order Aminicenantales; family Saccharicenantaceae; genus RBG-16-66-30. The sequence goes on along the minus strand of JAPKZE010000338.1, from coordinate 3,841 downwards.
TCGTCAACCTCTGCCCGGCCTACGACCGCCCGATCGCCGCGCCGGCCCCTCCCCCGCCGGCGCCGGCTCTCGAAGCGCTGCCCCAACCGGCCGATCTCGGCGAAACCCTGCTCAGGCTCCTGGCGTCGCCGTCGATCGCCGACAAAGAATGGGTCTTCCGCCAGTACGACCACATGGTCCAGGTGAACACGGTCTTCCTGCCCGGCGCCGACGCGGCCGTGCTGAGGATCAAGGGCTCGCGGCGGGCCCTGGCCATGACCCTGGACGGCAACGCCCTCTACACCCGCCTCGATCCGCGGACGGGCGCCCGGATCGCCGTGGCCGAAGCCTGCCGGAACCTGGCCTGCGTCGGGGCCCGGCCGATCGGCGTCACCAACTGCCTGAACTTCGGCAATCCCGAGAAGCCCGAGGTCATGGGCCAGTTCGAGCAGGCCGTCACGGGCCTGGCCGAGGCCTGCCGGACGTTCGGCATCCCGGTCACGGGCGGCAACGTCAGCTTCTACAACGATACCGAGGGCCTGTCCATCCATCCGACGCCGGTCCTGGGCATCGTCGGCCTCATCGGGGACGTCCGCAAGGCCGTCCGGCCCGGCTTCCGGGCCGCCGGGGACGCCGTCGTTCTTGTCGGCGAGAGCCTCGACGAGCTCGGCGGCACCCAGTATCTCAAGACCATCCACGGCCTCGAAGCCGGATCGCCGCCGCTGATCGACCTCGAGCAGGAGAAGCGCAACCAGGAATTCGTCCTCGAGGCGATCGAGGCCGGGCTCGTCCGTTCGGCCCACGACCTCTCCGAGGGCGGGCTGGCGGTGGCCCTCGCGGAGTGCGCCTTCCACAGCCCGAGGAAGATCGGCTGCGAGGTCGATCTCGCAAACGGCCTGCGCGACGACGCCCTGCTCTTCGGCGAATCGCAGTCCCGCATCCTCATGACCTGCCGGCCGGCGGACCTGTCCGGGCTTTTGGAGACGGCCGCGGCCCGCGGCGTGCCGGCCCAGGCCATCGGCCGCACCGGCGGCGCCGCTTTGGCCGTCCGGCACGCCGGCCGGGAGATCCTGCGCGTCCCGGTCGAGAAAGCGTTCCGCGCCTGGAAGGACAGCCTACCGGGCTTCTTCAGGGTCCAGGCCTAGGAGGGATCATGGACGAGGTCGTCTTCCGCAGTCCCCGCAGGAAGGGGCGCATCGCCGTCTTCCTCTCCGGCCGGGGCTCGAACTTCACGGCCATCCGAGAGGCCGTCGAGCGGGGCGCCATCGACGGCGAGATCGCCCTCGTCCTGAGCAACAAGGCCGACGCCCCGGGCTTGCTCAAGGCCCGGGAGTGGGGCCTCGAAACGGTCTTCCTCGATCCCAAGCTTTTCGCTTCGCGCGAAGATTACGACCGGGCCGGCGTCGGCGAGGTCGAAAAGCGGCGGGTCGACCTGATCGTCCTGGCGGGCTACATGCGGGTCCTGACCCCCGGGCTCTGCGACGCCTTTAAATATCGCATCGTCAATATCCACCCGGCCCTCCTGCCCTCGTTCCCGGGTCTCCACGTCCAACAGAAGGCCATCGACTGGGGCGTCCGCTTCTCGGGCTGCACCGTTCACTTCGTGGCCGCGGAGGTGGACATGGGCCCGATCATCCTCCAGGCCGCCGTCCCGGTCCGTCCGGACGACACGGAGGACACGCTCGCAGCCCGCATTCTCGTCGAGGAGCACAAGATCTACCCGGAGGCCGTCCGCCTCTACTTCGAGGGGCGGATCGAGGTCCGGGGCCGGCGCGTCTTCATCCTCGAACCGGGGGCCTGACACGCGCCGCGCCGCCGCCGTTGCCGCCCTCGTCCTCGTTTTCGCCGCGACGTGGGCCGCTCTCAGCCTGACGGACGACCGCCCCGGCTGGCTCGCCGTCGAGGCCCCCATGACCGCCGTCGTCGGCCGGACGATCGAGATCCGGGTCACGCTCGGGAGGTCCGTCGAGCCGGCCATGATCAACTGCAGCCTGCACCGGGCCAACGCCGCCCGTAAGGGCTGGGGCTTCCTGGCCTCCTCGGGGCCTTCGCGACCGGCCGTCGGCGGCGAGACGTTCTCGTTCGTTTTCACCGTCCCCGAACGCGAGGACACGGCCTTCGCTTTCGGCCTCGTCTTTCTCAGCCCGACCGGCCGGTGGGAGGACGGGACGCGGGCGGCCACAACGAAGTACATGCCCTATATCAAGGATGCCCCGCCGGCCGGCGATCCCGGACTCCGGAAGACGCCGACCTACCGTTACCCGACCGCCGCCGAGGCGGAAAGGAACCGGGAGAAGGCCAAGACCGCGCGCCCGCCGGGCCGGCCTTCGGTGTGGGTCCATCCCGCGCTGGGCGCGCTCCTGCTCGCGGCGGCCGCTCTCTGTGCGGTCAAAGCGGGGCGGCTCAGGACGGGACGTCCCGGGGATCCGGGCGAGCGAGCCGTTTGGCTGGCGTTCGCGGTCCTGCTGGCCGCAAGCGCGGTGGCCGAGCTGTCCGGCGTGGCCGGCCACGTTGCCGCTTGGGGACGGCGCCTGGCGGAGGAGCGGGGGATCTACGAGCTCCGGCGGCCGTTCCAGAAAACGGTCATGGCCGCGACGGCCGCGGCCGCGCTCGGGCTCTTCCTCCTCTTTATAAGGGCGATTCGCCGGCCGGGCTCCCATCGCCCGCTGTGGTGGGCCGGGATCGGGCTGGCGGCCTATCTGTCGGTGTCGTTCGTCAGCGTCCTGTCGTTCCACGCGGTCGATGTCGCCCGGTCCGTGCTCTGGCACGGCCTCTCGCCGGTCGACGCGGCCCGGGGCGCGGGAACCATGGTCGCGTTGCTGGCGGCCCTGTTCGCGCTCCGCGGCCGGCCGGAGCGGACCGTCACTTGAAGATCTTGGGCGGGGCCATCTCCGGCGGCCGGCCGAAGACCCGGGCGTAGAGCCGCGGGTAGGCGTCCTTGCCGCCCAGAAGAAGACACGACAGGGGCATGACTTTCGCGGCCAGCCTCGACATCTCCGCCGCGATCTCGCGGATCTCCCATTGGGCCGTGGCGTCCTGGCGCAGCCGCGAGATGTGGAAGAGCTCCCGGACGTTGATCTTGAGCAGGGCCCGACGCCGGTGGGCGTTGGTCAGGATGTAGTCGGCCGCCGGACCGACGGCCTTTTCGAGGCGGGCATGGGTCTCGTCGGTCCGCTCGATGACCGACAGGAACTCCCTCTCCGCCCCGGCCTCGCGGACGGACGGCGGCACGGTGACCCCGAGCGCAGGATCGTAGCGCGGCCAGGTCAGCGTGGCCATCCGGTGCCGCTTGAGCTGGGCGAACGCCGAGGCCGACAGGACGAGGTCGTAGACGAGGTCGGCGTGCTCGAATTCCCGGGGCGGGAAGTCGTAGAACTCCATCCGGCCGAGCGCCCGGCGGACGAGATCCTTGCGGATCGCGGGCGGGGCGGCTTCGGCCCTCTTCAGGCATTCCTTATAAGAGAGCCCCGTGACCGTGTGAAGCAGGGCGGCGATGATGCGGCCGTCGCCGTCCTCCGGCGCGGCGGCCAGGGCGACGCTCTTCGGCGCGCCCCGGCGCCGGAGGGCCCGGCCGGGCGACGCGATCCAGCCGGCCGCGGCCGCGGCCAGGTCCGGATACGTCTCGACATCGAAGGGGCTCGGGTCGGTGAAGAGGATGATGGACGGCGCGACTTCGGTGGCCAGCTCGTAGAGCCGGGCGCCGATCGCTCTCACCTCGGCCAGGCCCTTGGCGGCGAAGCGGCGGATGAGGAGCTCGAGGCTGCGGGCGTTCGCCGTCAGCCCGAGCTGGCCTTCGGTGGCCAAGCTGACGACGTAGCGGGCGTCCTCCTTGGCCCAGCCGTCGAGAACGGCGTGGTTCCGG
>JAPKZE010000207.1 GCA_026393955.1 Candidatus Aminicenantota bacterium | reverse complement strand
TTCATGGACTTCCGCAAGGTCTACGAACCCTGGGAGATCGAGAAGAACGCCCGGGCCCTCGGGCTCGATCTCCGGAAATTCAAGGCCGAGCCGTGGATGGAGCGGGGCTTCGTCGACGGCGACAACTCCGGCTCCGGCTCGCTCGACTACGGAGAGAAGTGGTTCCTGTTCAAGGCCGTCGAGTTCTATTTCCCCGGCCTCGGTTTCTCGGTCAGCTACCTCTCGCCCAGGGGCATCGCGGGCATGGCCGGCCGCGTCGCCTTCTCCGACCTCTCGGGCCTCTTCACCATGGTCCAGGACGAGGCCCAGAGCGTCGAGCTGCCCGCCTCGCTCGCCGAAAAGGTCTGCCACGCCTCGGACTACACCTGGCCGCACACGTTCCTCACCTTCGACCACGTCCCGGCCAGCCAGGCCAAGATGGGCATGCCGGCCAACCACTTCCACATGGTCACGGGGATGCCGCGTCGCCGCTGGCAGCATTTCTCCGATTACGCCAACATCCTCAACTACCGCTGGGAGAACGCGCCCGAGTTCGTCGACGGCCTGGACCGGCCCCTGCCCATGCTCTACCGCATCAACGGGGGGGAAACGACGGCCAAAATGCTCCTGGCCGGACGCAGGTAGGGGAGCGGGCCCGGCCTAGATCGGCGGCTCGTCGATCTTCTTGCCCGCCAGGACGTCCAGGAAACGCCGGAGCGAGAGCGGGGCGCTGCCCTCGAAGTGGTTGTTCAGATTGAGGTAGGTCAGGATCCTCTTCTTGGCGTTGGCCCGGACGATCTTGGCCGCGGCCTTGAGCCCGCCCGGCTTCGGCGCGACGATCCTGTTCCAGACCTCTCCGGTCTCGCCCTCGATCTCCAGCCGGTCCCCGCCGTGGAGGCGGATGACCTGGAACGACGGCGTCCCGGGCTGGAACTTCTCGAAGACCTCGCCGATCGGCGGCATGTAGTAGCCGTCGAGATAGACGAAGCCGATCCCGTGCTTCCCCAGGAAATCGAAGAACGCGGGGGAGTAGTAGTTCGGGTTCCGGATCTCGAGCGCGTACGGATAGCCCTTCGGCGCCTTCTCGATGAACGCCCCGAAGCGCTCGAAGAACGCCTCCTTGGACGGCATCTTCTGCTTGTTGAGGTATTCGAACTGGAACATGATCGGCCCGAGCTTCGACCGGAGCGGGGAGAGCGTGTCGAGAAAGCGGCGGAGAAGGTCCTGATCGAGGAAGGCCGGATTGGGTTTCCCGGCGAGATCGGCATGCGGCGGGGGCTGCTTGGCGTAGTGATGGGTCAGCGTCAGAGCGTTCGGGGCTTTGACCGTGAAGACGAAACCGTCCGGAACGCTCTTGGCGTAGCGCTTCACGACCGCGGGGTCGGGCAGGCGCAGGCCGCCCGGGAAGAGACTCCAGAACCACTGATCGACCTCGACCGAATCCAGGTGCCGGGCGTAATCGGGCAGGTAGTCGTCGGGCCGGTAGGCCTTGCCCGGCTCGTAGACGAGCCCTTTCCAGGAGTCGTATTTCCAGGAACAGGTCCCGAGCTTCAGCAGGCCGCGGAACTCCTTGGGGACGCCGAGATCGAGCATCATCTGGCCGCCTCTCCTGTCAGATTAGGACAGGGACGCCCGGCTGTCAAACCGAAGAATGGGGACACGTACCTAAGGTACATGTCCCCGTTTTAAGTTGACACCCCGAGAGCTTTCTGCTATTTTTGATGCCCCTTGCGGCGCTATCGTCTAGGGGCCAGGACAGGTGGTTCTCAGCCATCAGACCGGGGTTCGAATCCCCGTAGCGCTACCAATATCCGCTCCCGTGCCGTTCGCTCCGGCCCGGAGGCCTGTCCGGGCCAAGGTGATATAATAGCCCGGACATGTACCTGCTGACCGAATTCCTGCTGTCCCTTCCCCTCGCGCTCTACGTCTGCCTCCGCATCCGGTCCCTTATCGGCGCCCCGCTCCTCAAGAACCTGTGGACGGTCCTCCTCGCTCTCCTCGCCGCGGGGTACCCCGTCGCCGAGACGCTGTCGCATGGACCCGGGGGCGGCTTGGCCGCTCCCGTCATCTTCGCCGGCTACTGCGCTCTCCCGTTGCTCCTGTACCTCATCATGACCGTCCTCCTGGTGGACGCGGCGATCGGGCTGGCGCGCCTGACCGGCCCTGCCGCCCGCGAGGCCGTCAAGACCCGGCGGTTTAGATCCTGGCGACTGGCCGTCTCGCTCGGCGTCCCGATCCTCGCCGTCGCTTTCGGCGCGGTCAATCACCGCGTCCTCCGGGTGCGGGAATATCGCATCGAAGTGCCCCGCCGTTCGTCGTCCGCCCGGGAGCTGACGATCGTCTTTATGGCCGATCTTCATTTCCGGGACCTGACGTCTGATCGTTTCCTGCGGGAGCTCACGGCCAAGGTCAACGCCCGGAAGCCCGACCTGATCCTCCTCGGCGGCGACCTGCTCGAAGGCGACCGGCGCGAGGAGGATATGGGCCGCTACGAGCGGACCCTTCGCGGCATGTCCTCGGTCTACGGGACCTACGGTGTCCCGGGCAACCATGAGCGTTTTAGCCGCGCCGGTGCGGGCGGTTTTCTCGAACGGGCCGGCCTCCTTCTCCTCCAGGACGAGGTCGTCCGCATCGGGGACGCGCTGACGCTAGCCGGC
>JAPKZE010000107.1 GCA_026393955.1 Candidatus Aminicenantota bacterium | reverse complement strand
CCTTGATGATGTCCTCCTCCATGTTGATGAAGTCGTAGGTCCGGTGCTCCATGAAGATCTCGGCGAAGTCGCCGCCGCTCGAGAGGGCCAGGCCGAGGACGGAGCGCAGGTCGGCCGCGGAGAGCCCGAAATGATCGACATACGAGAGTTTCACGACCCGGCCATGATGGCACAATCGGGCGGCCCAGGCAAATGTCCGGCCGCGGCTCAGAATCGATAGCCGAGATTGATCCCGAAGATCGTATTCTGCTCGTCCGAAAGCATGGCCGTGCCGAAATGGGCCGTCACCATGACATGGCCGAAGATGTAGCCGATGTTGGCTTTGGCCCCGAAGCCGCTCGGGAGGATCACCCCCCCGCCCAGGAAGAAGTGCCCGATGACGAAGTTGGCCATAAGGCCCGGAGACAGCCGGGATTTGTCCGAGGTGCTGTGGCCGGTGTCGCCCCCGACCCAGAACGCGATCTCGGGGCTGAGCTCGAAATTCGGGCCGAGCCTGAAGCTGGCCCTGAAATCGAGCGTGATGGCGGAGGCTTCGACGTCCGACCAGATCATCATCTGGGCGCCGGCGTTCAGGCTAAAGGCCCTCTTTTTCGGGGCCTCTGCCGCGAGGAGGCCTCCCGATACCAACAGCAATGCCAATACGCTAAGAACAGTTCTTCTCATGATCCCCCCTTCTCCCTCCGATGATAGTCCTGATATCGGGGGGGATGTCAAGAGGACAGTTCACCGCTCGAACCGGGGGACATGTCCCCTTCCGAATTGACGGCCGATAGGGGGAAAGCCTATAATCTACTTCAATTATGGGGCTGCGAGAGAGTTAATGGAACCGCTGGACCTGAACGAAGCGATGGATGCCGCGATCGAGGCGGCGCTGCGCGAGGATATGCCCAAGGGCGACCTCACCTCGGAGAGCATCATCCCGTACGACGCCCGGTCGGAGGCCTTTTTCCTGGCCAAGGAGGAGGGGGTGCTGGCCGGCATGGACGTCGCGTCCCGCGTCTTCGCCAAGATCGACGTGTCGGTCATCGTCATCGAGCGGTTCCGCGACGGCTCCCGCTTCAACCGGGGCGACAAGCTGGCCCGGATGAAGGGACCGACGATCGCCCTGCTCAAGGGCGAGCGGACGGCCCTCAACTTCCTTCAGCACCTCTGCGGCGTGGCCACGGTCACGCGCCAGTACGTCGAGGCCATCGCCGGCACCAAGACCCGCATCCTCGACACGCGCAAGACGACGCCGGGACTGCGCCTTCTCGAGAAATATGCCGTCAAGACGGGCGGCGGCACGAACCACCGCCTCAGCCTGTCCGACATGGTCCTGATCAAGGACAACCATCTGCGCTACGTCGGGAACGTGGCCGAGGCCATCCGCCGGGCCCGGGTCTTGGTCGCCCCGGGCATCCGCATCGAGGTCGAGGCGTCGAGCCTGCTTCAGGTCCGCGAGGCCCTGGCGGCCGGGGCCGACATGATCATGCTCGACAACATGCCGATCCAGACCATGCAGCAAGCGGTCCAGCTGGCGGCCGGCAGTGTCCCCCTCGAAGCCTCCGGCAACATGACCCTCGACCGCGTCCGGGCTGTCGCCGAGACCGGCGTTGATTTCATTTCGGTCGGCGCCCTGACCCACTCGGCCAGGGCCATCGACATCAGCATGGATTTCGTCCGCTGAGGCGAACATGAGCGAGCGCGACATCCGGGCCGACGTCCTGGTCATCGGCTGCGGCATCGCCGGGGCGGCCGCCGCCCTCGAGGCCGCCGACGCCGGGCTTCGCACCGTCGTCATCACCAAGGAGGTCCGGCCCGAGGAATCCAACACCTTCTACGCCCAGGGCGGCATCGTCTCTTTCGCCCCCGACGACAAGCCCGAGCTCCTCAAGAGGGACATCCTCGAGGCCGGCGACAGCGTCGGCGACCCGGCCGCCGTCGATATCCTGGTCGGGGAGGGGCCCCGCCTCGTCCGCGAAACGCTCATCGACAAGCTCAAGATCCCCTTCACCCGGAGCTCGCCCGAGACGCTCGACTACGCCCTCGAGGCCGGGCACTCGCGGCGCCGCATCCTCCATGTCGAGGACGCCACCGGCCGGACCATCGAGGACCGGTTCCTGCGCGCCCTCAAAAAACACCCCCGCATCACCCTGCTCTCCGGACGGACGGCCGTCGACCTCCTGACCGTGCCCCACCATTCGAAGAACCCCGTCGCCTACTACCGCGAGCCGCGGACGATCGGGGCCTATGTCCTCGACAACGCGTCCGGCCAGGTCGGGCGGATCTTCGCGCCGTTCACCATCCTGGCCACGGGCGGCCTCGGGGCCGTCTTCCTCCACACCTGCAACCCGCCCGGCGCGGACGGCTCCGGCTACGCCATGGCCCTGCGGGCCGGGGCCCGCATCGGCAACATGGAGTACATCCAGTTCCACCCGACCGTCTTCATGCGCGAGTCGGGCGACGGCTTCCTCATCTCGGAGGCGGTCCGCGGCGAAGGGGCCCGGCTGAAGACGCGCGACGGCAAGACCTTCATGCAGAAGTACTCCCCGCAGCGCGAGCTCGCGCCGCGCGACGAGGTCACCCGGGCCATCTACGAGGAGATGATCGTCACCAATTCGAACTTCGTCCTCCTCGACCTCGCCTCCTATGCCAAGCCGGAGACCATCCGGAAACGCTTTCCGACCATCCTGCGGACGTGCCTGGAGGACGGCGTCGACATCACCAGCCAGCCCATCCCCGTCGTCCCGGCGGCCCATTACTGCTGCGGCGGCGTCCTCACGGACGGCTGGGGCCGGACCTCTCTCCCGGGCCTTTACGCCGCCGGCGAGGTCGCTTGCACGGGCGTCCA
>JAPKZE010000371.1 GCA_026393955.1 Candidatus Aminicenantota bacterium | reverse complement strand
GTGAAGCGCAGGTCCTTCACGGCGAAGAGGGCGAAGGCCTCGTAGACGAGCGCGGCCGCCCCGCCGACGGCCAGGACGTCGCGGACCAGCCGGAGCGTCCGGGGCAGCAGGAGCAGTACGACGGCCAGGACGGCCGGGCCGAGGACCGGAAGAAGGAGCATTTTGGGCGTCATCGGAGCCACCAACTCATCTGCGTCGTCGCGATGTTCGTGAGCTTCATCGGCCAGGCGACGAAGAGGCCGGCCGCCAGGCTGAGGACGGCCAGGAGGGCGACGACATAGACCATGGATTTTGTCCCTTCGCGGGCCGGATGCTTGGCCTCACCCAGGAAGACCAGCGAGAAGACCTTGAAGAGGTAATACATCGTCAGGACGGCCGTGAACAGGGCCAGGGCGGCGACCCAGACGCGTCCGGCCTGGACGGTGCCGAGGATGACCAGGAACTTCGAGAAGAACCCGCCGAAGGGCGGGATGCCGATGACGGAGAAGGCGCAGACGAGGAAGGCCACGGCCGTGACCGGCATGGTCTTGATGAGGCCGCCCATCTCGCGGATGTCCTTGGTGTGGACGGCGTGGATGACGATGCCGGCGCACAGGAAGAGCCCGGCCTTGGCCAGCCCGTGCATGAGGATGAAGAGGAGGGACCCGGAGACGCCGGCGGCGTTCATCACGCTGAAGCCGAGGAAGATGTAGCCGATCTGGCTGACCGTGGAGTAGGCCAGGATCCGCTTGAGGTCGTTCTCGACCGCGGCCGCGCCGGCCGCGACCAGGCTGGAGACCATGACGATGACGGGCAGGGCCTGCTGCCAGCCGTCCGGCAGGCGGAAGGTGTAGATGAACAGGCGGGCGAAGGCGTAAACGCCGATCTTGACCAGGACCGCGGCGTGGAGGAGGGCCGTGACCGTGGTCGGCGCGACGCCGGCGTCCGGCAGCCAGGTGTGGAGGGGCACGGTCGCCGATTTCGAGAACAGGCCGAAGAGGATGAGCAGGACGGCCGTCCCGGGCACGAGCGTCCCGCGCATGGCCGTGATGTCGAAGGTGTTGGTGACGCCGTAGATCTGGATGAAGCCCAGGAGCATGACCACGGCGCCGAAAAAGGTCAGCAGGAAGGCCTTGTCGGCCTTGCGAACGTGGGCCGGCTCCCGGTAGAACCCGATCAGGCGCCAGCAGGCGATGGCGATGATCTCCCAGAAGAGATAGATGAAGATGAGATTCCCCGAGAAGACCAGCCCCATCATCGCGCCGATGAAGAGCAGGACCATCAGGTAATACTCGCTTTGGTTGTCCTCATGGCGGATGTAGCCGAGCGAATAGACGACGATGAGGAAGCCGATCAGGGAAGACACGGCGGCCATGAAGACCGACAGGGGATCGATGACGAGGATGACGTCGAAGCCCATGGCCAGGGTCTTGCGGACGACGAGCTCCCCTCCCCGCAGAGCGAAGGGGAGGAGGGTCAGAGGCAAGACGGCCGTCGCGCCGCCGATCAGGACGGACCAGACCGAGCGGACGCGCCTCCCGGCGAGGCCGGCCAGCGGCACCGCGAAGGAGCCGAGGATAGGGATGAGGACCGTGAGAAGGACGGTTGTTTCGACGTTCATTGGGACGGGTTGCCTTCCTTAATAAAGAGGGCTCAGTATATTGATGGGTCGGGGGGTTGTCAAGAATATCCACAGGCCGTCCTCAGCTTTTGAACAGACTTTTCCAGACCCCGGTCCGCGCCGGCATTTGACCGGGACCGGCGGATGGAGATAAGATACAGCAACGATCCGGACAACGAGGTGTAGCATGGCGATCGAGATCCGCGAGGTCACATCCCGCAAGGACCTGAAGACCTTCATCTATCTGCCGGAGAAGATCCACGCCGGCCACGCGAACTGGGTCCACCCCATCTACATGGACGACTGGAAATACTTCAACCGGACGAAGAACAAGGCCTACGGCTACTGCGACGCCGTGCTCCTCTTGGCCTTCCGCGACGGCCGGCCGGTCGGCCGGGCCACGGGCATCATCAACCGGCGCTACAACGAGTACCGCCACGAGAAGACGGCCCGGTTCGGCTACTTCGACGTCATGGAGGACCGCGAAGCCTTCTCGGCCATCCTCCGGCACATCGAGGCTTGGGCCAGGGCCAAGGGCATGACCAAGATCGTCGGCCCCTACGGCTTCTCCGACCAGGATCCCGAGGGCTTCCTCATCGAGGGCTTCGAGCATCGGGCGACCCTTGCCACCTATTACAATTTCGAATGGATGCCGAAGTGGCTCGAGGCGGACGGGTACGCCAAGGACAACGACTGGTTCGTCTACAAGCTCGAAGTGCCCAAGGAGCCGCCCGAGTTCTACAAGAAGATCTACGAGCGGCAGGTCCGGCGGGGCAATTTCGACATCGTCGAGTTCAAGTCGCGCAAGGAGATCAAGCCCTGGATCCGCCCCGTTCTCAGCCTCATGAACGAGACCTACGTGGCCGGGAACATCTACGGCTACACTCCGCTCTCGGAGGAGGAGATGGACGACCTGGCCAAGCGCTACCTGCCGGTCATCGACCCGCGCTTCGTCAAGGTCATCACCGAGGACGGCCAGGTCCTGGCCTTCATCATCGCCATGCCGGACATGACCGCGGGCATCCTCAAGGCCCGGGGCCGGCTGCTGCCCTTCGGGTTCATCCACGTCCTCCGCGCGGCCAAGAAGACGAAACAGCTCGACCTGATGCTCGGGGCGGTCAAAGAGGCCTACCGGGGCAAAGGGCTGGACGTCCTCATGGGGGTCAAGATCATCCTCTCGGCCTCGGAGGCGGGCATGGAGATGATGGACACCCACCACGAGATGGAAGCCAACGTCAAGGTCCGGGCCGAGATGGAGCGCATGGGCGGCGTCATCTACAAGAAGTACCGGGCCTTCTTCAAGATGCTCTAGAAGGGGACTGTCGCTCTTCGACCGGGCGCGTTCAGCCCACGAAAGCCAGGGCGTAGGCGGCCGTCAGGACGACCAGGACGGCCACCGTGGCCCAGGCCACCGCGTTGAAGACCTTCCCGTTCCTGTGCGTGCCCATGAGCTTCGGGCTGTTGATGAGGATCAGCATGAAGACCAGGACGACCGGCAGGACGAGGCCGTTGACGACCTGGGAGACGAGCATGACCCGGAAGAGGGGGATGCGCGGCAGCAGGATGATCCCGGCCCCGGCGAAGACGAGCAGGGTGTACAGGCCGTAGAACTGGGGGGCTTCCGAGAATTTCTTGTTCACGCCGTTCTCCCAGCCCATGCCCTCGCAGATGATGAAGGCCGTCGACAGGGGCAGGATGGAGGCCGCGAACAGCGAGGCGTTGAGCAGGCCGAAGGCGAAGAGGGCGGCGCAATAGCGCCCGGCCAGGGGTTTGAGGGCCAGGGCCGCGTCGGCGGCCGTCTCGACCCGGATGCCGGCCTTGAACAGCGTGGCCGCGCAGGTCAGGACGATGAAGCCGGCCACAACGGTGACGATGACGCTCCCGACGATGACGTCCAGGCGGGCGTGTTTGTAGTCGCGGACGGCGATGTTCTTCTCGACGATGGAGGCCTGAAGGTAGAACTGCATCCACGGCGCGATGGTCGTCCCGACCAGGCCGATGACCATGCCCAGGGCGCCCGGCGAAAAGTCCAGGCTCGGCCGGACCAGGCTCGTCCCGATGGCCGCCCAGTCGGGCTTGGCCAGGAAGCCCGACACGATGTAGGTCACGTAGAACAGGCAGGCGAAGAGGAAGATCTTCTCGACCGACCGGTAGGTCCCCTTGACGACGAGGAGCCAGACGAGAAGGGCGCTCAGCGGGACCGAGACGAACTTGGAGACGTGAAAGATCTCCAGGCTGGATGCGACGCCGGCGAACTCGGCGATGATGTTGCCGAAGTTGGTCAGGAGGATGCCGAGGAGCAAATAGACCGTGATGCGGACCCCGAAGCGCTCGCGGATGAGGTCGGACAGCCCCTTTCCGGTGACGACGCCCATCCGGGCGCTCATCTCCTGGACGATGACCAGGACGAGCATGACGGGGAGCAGGGTCCAGAGGAGGCCGTTGCCGAAGTGGGCGCCGGCCATCGAATAGGTGGCGATGCCGCCGGCGTCGTTGTCGACGTTGGAGGTGATGATGCCCGGGCCCATGACCGCCAGGAAGATGAGAAAGCTTTTCCAGCGGCGCCTGAGAACGTCCTTGACCATATCCCGCTCCCCGCTCAAAGCTCCTCGGCCGTGGCCTGGACGATGTCCTGGAGGGTGATGATGCCCTGGACCGTCCGCCGGTCGTCCAGGACCGGCACGGCCAGGAACTTGTACTTGTTGAACACGTCGGCGACCGCGCCGACCGCGTCACCGGTCTCCACCGCGACGATATGGGGGTTCATGAGCGCGCCCAGCTTCTCGTCTTTTCCGCAGAGCAGGAGGTGGCGGAGGGTGACGACGCCGGCCAGCCTCTGGGCCTCTCCGGTCACGTAGATGTAGGCGACCGTCTCCAGGGGATGGAAGGCGGCCCGGAAGGCCTCGACGGCGTCGGCGATGGTCCGGTCGCGGTCGAGGGCGATGAAATCGGTCGTCATGATGCTCCCCGCCGTGCCCTCCTCGTGCCGCAGGAGCCCCTCGACCCGCTCGCGGAAGGGCTCCTCCATGGTCCCGATGAGGGTCTCCATCTTCTCTTCGGACAGCTCGGCCAGGAAGTCCTTGGCCTCGTCCGGCTCCATGGATTCGAGGATGTCCGAGGCCTTTTCGGGCGCGGCCGTCTCGATCAGGGACAGCTGCAGCCGGGGATCGACCTCCTGGAGGGTCTCGGCGGCGGTCTCGGTGTCGAGGGCGCGGAACACGGACGACCGGTTGGCCCGGTCGAGGTCCTCGATGATGTCGGCGATGTCCGAGGGATGGAGATCGTGGATGCGGCGCAGGGTCACGTTCAGCTTGAGGTTGCGCTTCGGATCGCTGGCCAGGGGCTGGACGTACTTCCACGAGGCCAGCTTGTCGGCGATCCGGCCGCCGAACAGCCAGCCCCACAGGGCGTCGATCGGGCGGAGCCAGCCGAGCCGGCGCAGGATGCCGCGGATGCCGAAATCGACGTGGGCGATCCGGAGCTCGCCGTGGACGATGAGGAGGTGGACGTCGTTGACGCGCTCGATGCGGGCGCCGTGGGTATCGACGACCTGCTTGTCGAGCAGGTCCTCGCGGACGAGGATCTCCTCGGGCCCGACCTCGAGCGGAACGAGCCCGCGCTCGGCGCCGGCCCGGAGGACGACGGCCTTCCCGCCCAGGGTCTCGACCTGGCCCCAATCGAGGCAGCGCGGCGCCTTGTCCGAGCGGCGGCGAATGACCAGCGTTTCCGCCCTCGGATAGAGCTCGCCCAAGTGGACCTTGAGGTCGGCCGTCCGGCCGAGGCGGGCGCCGTCGGAGGACAGGACGGGCCGGCCCAGGAGCTCGGAAAAA
>JAPKZE010000172.1 GCA_026393955.1 Candidatus Aminicenantota bacterium | reverse complement strand
GGGCCTCTCGACACCCAGATCGGCGCCCATGCTCTCAGCTTGGGCGCGGCTCTGGTCTCGCACAACACCCGCGAATTCCGCAGGATCCCCGGCCTCACCGTCATCGATTGGCTCGCCTGAGCCGGGAACACCTATCAAAATGAAAAATGGGGGGAATATTGATTTGCCCGGGCCTTCTTGACCCGTTCCAGGATCTCCTTGAATCCGGCGGTGTCCCGGATCCGATCGAGTTCGCCGGCACTCTCGAGAAGCCCGAGATCGGCGAAGCCCTTATCGACCGCGGAGGACAGGCACTTCAGGGCCGTCTTCTTGTCCCCTGAGATCGCGGCGACGCAGGCCCTATTGAAATAAAGCCCCTTTTCCCGGGGAAGGCCCTCCTCGCACGCGGCGATCGCCAGGTCCCAGAAAGCCGCGGCCCGGCTAAGATCCCGGGCGTCGGCGAGGGACGCCGCCCGCGCTTGGGCGGCGAAGCTGAACTCGAAGAGGAGCCGTGACGCCAGGCTCCGCTCTTCGATCGTCTTGGCGGTTTTCGCGTCCTTTCTGAGGAACGAGATACTCATCTCCTGAAGCACTTTCGGCACGGCCGGAGGGCCGCCCGTATCCGGGTCTTCGACGGCGCCGAAGGCCTGTCCAAAGCTTGTCCGGAATTCGGCCTCCTTCCGGTCCCTCGCCCTTTCGGCATCGAGGAATTGCCGGTACTCCGTCCGGGCTTTCAACTTCGCGACGCGCGAGGCCAGGTCCTGCAAGCCCGCCAGATCGAGGTCCAATCCCTGGGCCAGCAGCGCCGCGGCCTCGAGCCGTTCGCCGGCCCAATAGATCCGGCCCGCGTCCTCGAGCATCCGGGCGTCGTCGAGCTCGCGCCCGATCACGATTTCAGCCAGCGCCGGGTCCTTGGGACGAAGCCCCTGCTTCATGGCCGTGACCTCCATCCAACCGGCGGCCCGGGCGCACGAAGCCGGGTCCGGCCAATCGTGCGTTCCTTCGAAATAGTAAAAACGGTGAGAGAGGCCGGAGGGATCGAGGGCCAGGTCGAGGCCCTTCATTTCGCCGTAGTTGAAGTCCGCCAATCCTGCCAGACCGCAATAGGCCGCCGCCTTCAGGCTCCCGGGCTCGAGGCCCGTGGCGATGCCGGCGCCGCAGCCGACGACTCCGGCGATCGACCGGCCGACGTACAGCGGGAAGGCCGACGCGGCGCGGGCCCCGCCGGAAAAGCCGGAGGCGTAGATCCGCCGGGCGTCGAGCGGCAGCCTCGTCAGAGCGTCCGCCCAGATGGCCTGGGCCGCCAGGCCGTTGTCCCGCTGAGGGCCGTTGCGCGAGTTGTTCGAGCCGATGAGGACCCAGCCGTAGGTTTCCGCCGCCTCCTTGAACGCTTCGACCGCGAGCGGTCCCCGCGCGCCCGGATCGAAGAGGAAAAGCGCGGGCCACGTCCTGGCCGGATCGAACGAAGACGGCAGATAGAGGGCGTAGCTCTGGACGGCGTCCTTCAGGCAGACGATCCGCTCGACGATCTCCCCTTTCGTGAATTCCTGGGTGTGGGCAACGCCGCCGAACAGCGCGCCCGCGGCGACGGCAAAGCTCACGAGAAGGGGAAGGCGTTCGGGTCTCATCACGGGACCTTCGTCTCCATTGTAGACGGAGCGGGCCCGGCCGTCCAATCCCGGCCCCCGGATCAGCGGGCGAGGCGGTCGAGCTCGTCGAGCCGGAGCCGGACGCTCACGATATAGGGCGGCTCCCCGGCCGTCCAGTGCCCGTAGGTCGTCAGGACGAACGTGCCGTCCGGCAGGACCTCGACGCCGGGATAGGCGCAATCCGCGTCCTTCGTGTTGTCCATGAGCCGGACACGGTATTGGCCCTCCCGCCCTTCGACGATATCGTCAAAGGTCCCGACCCAGGCCACCCAATCCCCGTGCGTCGGGCTTTCCCGGGTCATGTCGCGGAACGAAACGAGGAGCCGTCCGTCCGGAGCGTATTTCGCCGTGTGGCGGTCTCCGGTGAGCGAGCCCGGAAGCTCGCGCGGCGCCGTCCAGGTCTGGCCCTCGTCGGCCGAGAAGATGACGAAAGAGTTGCGGGTGCGGCTGTTCTCGCGGAGCAGCGCGGCCAGCGTCCGGCCGTCGGGCGAGCGGATAAGGCCCGGCTCGCACAGATGGACCTCCGACGCCGCGTGGACCGCCCGTGGGAAAGACCAGTTCAGGCCCCCGTCCTCGGAGAACGTCGTGTAGAGGGTGAAGACGGGCGGCTTCTCCTGACGGGCCTCTTTGGCGAAGAAGCGGCCGTCGTCGTGGAACATGGCCATGTAGCGGCCCCGGCCGAAGGGGCGGAGCTCGACCAGGGCCGACATGACCACGATCCCGCCCCAGTCCCCGGTCGGGGCGAGCGGCGTCCAGGTCCCGCCGTCGTCCGCCGAGACAGAGAGGCGTGCCGGGTAGAGGCCGGACCAGACGATGAGGCGCTTGGTCCCATCCGGGCCGACGACGCGGTGGATGGTCGGCGTCTCGAGCGAGGTGGCCCAGTTCTCCGGCACGGGAAGGCGGGCGCTCCAGGCCATTCCGCCGTCGGCGCTCCGCTTCATGACGATGGCGCCGCGGCCGTGGCCTTTGGGATAGACGGCGATCATCGTTTGGCCGTCTTCGAGCCGCACGGTCGTCGAATGCCCCAGGTATTGCCCGAGCTCGCGGTCGACGACGGTCTGGCGCGACCCATCCGCGGCCAAGTCGATGAGCGGGATCGAGTATCCGCGCGAGACCGGTCCGGGCGCCGCCGCCTTCTTGGCGCAGCCCATCGTCCCCGGGGCCAACCCCAGAACGACGGATAAAGCGACGGCGAACGAGCTCTTGAAGACTTTCAAAGGCTCAGCCGTAGAGCTTCATCAGCCAGCGGTTGAGCGCCACGACGGGCTCGAACCTCTCGAGGCAATAATCGATCAGGCGCGCCGAATAGAGCTCGGCGGGGAGCTTGGCCTCGAAGCCGGTGTACAGACCCTTGTGCTTGAG
>JAPKZE010000388.1 GCA_026393955.1 Candidatus Aminicenantota bacterium | reverse complement strand
CGGCGATAAAACCTGGCTCGACTGGGTCCGCCGGTCGGCCAACGGACTGTTGACGAGCGGCATCCCGGAGCAGGAAGCCCCCGGCTTCTGGAACAATGCCGGCATCTGCTGCGGCCTGGCCGGAGTGGGGGAGTTCTTCCTGGACCTGTCCAAGGCGCTGGGCGAACGGTCCTATCTGGACTTCTCGAAGCGTGTCGCCTCGCAATTGCTCGCCCGGGCGACCGTCGAGAGCGGCCGGATGTCCTGGCTCCAAGCCGAGCACCGGACCCGGCCCGACTATCTGTTCGCCCAAACAGGCTACATGCAGGGGGCGGCCGGGATCGGGACCTTTCTCCTCCGGCTGGCCGACACCGACCGGACCGGGGTGGAGCGGATCGTCTTTCCCGACACGCCGTTCTCGCGCTGACCGGCGGGTCTGGGACTGCTTTGCCCGGTCCCGGTTTCATGCTATCATGCCCGTCTCGATGGACAAATCCCGGCGTCTGTGAGGAGTCCTCCCAATGGCCAGAACCGACCACCTCCGGCTGATCGCGACCCGCCTCCGCATCCATTCCCTGCGGATGACGACCGCGTCCGGGTCGGGACACCCGACGACCTGCCTCTCGGCGGCCGACCTGGCCGCTTGTCTCTTCTTCCGCGAGATGCGCTGGAACACGAAGGACCCGAAGGACCCGGCCAATGACGAGTTCGTCCTGTCCAAGGGACATGCCGCCCCTCTTCTGTGGGCGGTTTATGCCGAGGCCGGGATCATCCCGCTCGAGAGCCTCCTCGACCTGCGGAAGATCACGAGCGACCTCGAAGGCCACCCCACGCCGCGCCTGCCCTGGGTCAAGGCGGCGACCGGCTCCCTCGGCCAAGGGCTGTCCGTCGGTGTCGGCATGGCCCTGGCCCAGCGGCTCGACAAGTCGCCGGCCCGGACCTTCGTGCTCATGGGCGACGGCGAATGCGCCGAGGGCCAGGTCTGGGAAGCGGCCGCCGCGGCCGCGTACTGGAAGCTCCGCAACCTGGTCGCGGTCGTCGATGTCAACCGGCTGGGCCAGAGCGACCCGACCATGCACCAGCACGACCTCGCCGCCCTGAAGCGCAAGTTCGCGGCCTTCGGCTGGGACGCCATCGTCCTCGACGGCCACAAGATCGACAAGATCCTGGCCGCCCTCCAGCTGGCCGGGAAGAAGGGCCGTCCGACGGTCCTCCTGGCCCGGACCCTTAAAGGCAAAGGGGTGAGCTTCATCCAGGATAAGAACGGCTGGCACGGCAAGCCCCTCAAGGCCGACGAGCTGGCCCGGGCCCTCGAAGAGCTCGGCTGTCTTCCCGCCGTCGAATCGCGGCGGTTCATCCGCGGGCCCAAGCCCTTCAAGAAGAAAACGGCTGCCGGTCCTCTCGATTTCCCCCGGACCGCGTACACCGAGAAGACGGCGACGCGCCTGGCTTACGGCAACGCCCTGCTCAGCCTGGGCAGGGTCAATCCGACCGTCGTGACCATCGACGGAGACGTCAAGAACTCGACCTACGCCGACAAGTTCTTCGAGGCCTTCCCCGGACGCTCGTTCCAGGCTTTCATCGCCGAGCAGAACATGATCGGTGTGGGCATTGGCTTGGCGGCCAAGGGCTACCTGCCGTTCATGGCCACCTTCGCCGCCTTCCTGACCCGGGCCCACGATCAGATCCGCATGGCGGCCTATTCGTTCTCCAACATCAAGGTCTGCGGCTCGCACGTCGGGGTCAGCATCGGCGAGGACGGGCCGTCCCAGATGGGCCTCGAGGACATGGCCATGTTCCGGCCCATTCCCGGCTGCGTCGTGCTCTATCCGAGCGACGCGGTCTCGTCGGAGGCCTGTGTCGCCGCGGCCGCCGCGCACAAGGGGCTGGTCTATCTCAGGACCTCGCGCCCCGCGACGCCCGTCCTGTATTCCGCCGGGGAGTCCTTCGCCGTCGGCGGCTCGAAGGTCCTGCGGAAAGGGGAGGGGGACGCGGCCACGGTCATCGCCGCCGGCATCACCGTCCACGAAGCGCTCAAGGCCTGCGAAGCCCTCAAGAAGGAGGGCCTCGGCCTGCGCGTCATCGACGCGTACTCGGTCCAGCCGCTCGACGAGGCCACGATCCTGCGCGAGGTCGCGGAGACGGGCGGCCGGGCCGTGGTCGTCGAAGACCACTATGCGGCCGGCGGGCTGGGCGGGGCCGTGGCCCAGGCCCTGGCCGGACGGGCCTCCCTGGTGCACCTGTGCATCCGCGAGCTGCCGCGCTCCGGGAAGCCGGACGAGCTCCTCGAACGGTACGGCATCAGCGCCTCGCACATTGCCCGGGCGGTGAGGGAGCTCCTCGGACGTTGAGGATCCGCCGTCCGCTCAAACTCGCGCTCGCCTTCGTCGCGCTCTTCGCCGCGGCCGTTCTGCCGCGGCCCCTGCCGGCCGCGCCGCCGCCGGGTCCGGCAGCGCTGCGGGGCACGGTCATCACGGTCTACGACGGGGACACGGTCAAAGTCCGCCTGGCCGGACGGGCGGACGAGAAGGTCCGCCTCATCGGCGTGGACAGCCCGGAGCTCGACGACGCCCGGGAACGGGTCCGGCTCATGGCCTTCCTGGCCAAGCGGTTCGCCTTCTCCCGACTCTACCAGATCGAGGTGGAGCTCCTGCCCGGCCCCGAGGAGCGGGACGCCTTCGGCCGGCTGCTCGCCTTCGTCCGGCTGGGGGACGGCAGCATCTTCAACGTCACGCTCGTCCGCGAAGGCTTCGCCCATGCGTACCTCAAATTCCCCTTCGACGAGGCCTGGAGAAAGGATCTCAAGGCCGCTGAGGCCGAGGCGCGCCTCGCCGGCAAAGGGCTCTGGGGAACGGAGCCGTTCCCCGAGGCGGCCGCCGCGGAAGCCGGGCGTCACGTCGGAGAGATCCTGACGGTCCGCTTTCGCTGCCTCCGCTCGTTCAAGCGGGCCGGCTTTTATCTCCTCGAAGCCGACGGCGCGGCCTTCGACGCGGCCATTCCCCAGGACGTCTTCAAAACGCTTCCCGGCCCGCTCGATTTCGGGGGCCGGACGGTCGAAGCGACCGGACTGGTCGAGCTCTATAAAGGGCGTCCCCAGATCATGATCGGTGTTCCGGTCCAGCTCAAGCGCATCGATTGAAAGGAGTGCCCGCCATGTCCTCTCCGATCACGCCGGCCGTCCGGGCCGAGATCGAAGCTGCCGTCGGCCCGGAAAACGTGATTTCCGATCCGGACAAGACCGTCGATTACGGCCACGACGAATTCTCGATGAAGGAGATCGCCCACGAGCCGGACCTCGTCGTCCGGCCGGGGTCGACCGCCGAAGTCGCCGCCGTGCTCCGGATCGCCGACGCCCGGGGGATCCCGGTCACGCCGCGCGGCGGGGCGACTGGGCTCTGCGGCGGATGCGTTCCCGTCCGCGGCGGCATCGTCCTGTCGCTCGAGCGCATGGCCCGCGTCCTAGAGGTCGACGCCGACAATCAGATGGCGGTGACCGAAGCCGGCGTCCGCCTGGCCGATTTTGCCAAGGCCGTCGAGGAGAGCGGCCTCTACTTCCCGCCCCACCCCGGCGACGAGAGCGCCATGATGGGCGGCCTGGTCGCAACGAACGCGGGGGGCAGCCGGGCCGTCAAGTACGGCACCATCCGCAACTACGTTCGCGGCCTGGAGCTGGTCACCCCCGCCGGCGACATTCTCCAGCTCGGCGGCAAGCTCGAAAAATCGAGCACCGGCTACAACCTCATGCACCTCGTCATCGGCTCCGAGGGCACCCTGGGCGTCGTCACTAAGATCGTCCTCCATCTCAAGGCCAAGCCCGGGATCATGCGCTCGCTCGTCGTGCCGTTCGAGGCGCTCGAGCCGGCCCTCGAGACCGTCCCGCTCATCATGAAGCGGGGGATTGTCCCGCTGGCCGTCGAGTTCCTGGAGATCGAGCCCATCGTCCTGACCGAGGAGCACATCCACAAGAAGTGGCCTACCAAGTTGGGCCGGACCCATCTTCTGGTCATCCTCGACGCCCCGTCGGACGAGGAGATGGACCGCCTGTCCCAGGCCGTGGCCGAGATCTGCTGCGAGAAGGGCGCCATCGACGTCTTCATCGCCGACACGCCCAGCAAGCAGGACGAGGTCCTGGCCATCCGTTCCAAGATCTACGACGCCATCAAGGCCGGGACGGTCGAGATCCTGGACATCGCCGTGCCCCGGGCCGAAGTGGCCGGCCATGTCCGCAAGGTCCGCGAGGTGGCGGAGAAGTACGGCATCTGGCTCCCGACCTTCGGCCACGCCGCCGACGGCAACGTCCACACCCACATCATGAAGGTCCGCTACGACAACGGCGCCATGGTGCCCGTGCCCGAGAGCGAGTGGCGGCCCAAGGCCGACCCGGTCCGCGAGGAGCTCTTCCGCGACTGCAAGGCCCGGGGCGGCGTCATCTCGGGCGAGCACGGCATCGGCCTGGTCAAGAAGCCCTATCTCTCCATCGTCCTGGACGAGCGCCAGATCGAGATCATGCGGGGCATCAAGCGGGTCTTCGACCCCCACGGCATCATGAATCCCGGCAAGATCTTCGACTGACGCCCGGTGAATGCGCCTGCGCGGCGCGGTCCCGGCCGGCTCAGAGAAGATTTGCGCGGGGTGGGGAATCGTGCTATGAATAGGGCACACGGGGCGATGGGATCCTGAATCGACAGGAGGAGGTCGCAGATGGTCGAACGGATCACCGAGATCTACGTCATCCTGGAGAACAAGCCGTCCCAGCTGGGGGACCTGTGCAGTTTCCTGGCCGAGAACGAGATCAACGTCGACGCCATCGGCGTCTTCCATGACACGGCCAAGCTCGTCGTCCAGCAGCTCAACAAGGCCGTCAAGCTCCTGGCCAAGCTGAACTACACGACCGAGCTGCGCGACGTCCTGAGGATCGACCTCGAGAACCGGCCCGGCGCCCTGGCCGAGCTGACGACCAAGCTCGGGGACGAAGGTATCAACATCGAGTACTGCTACGGCACCCTGTCCCGCAAGGGCGGCGGTGTCGCGGTCATCATGGACGTCTCCAACATCGAGCGGGCCTGCCAGGTCCTCGGCGTCTGAGGCCGGGCCGCCCGGATTTCACCCCGCCCTTTACGCGGCCTCCCGCAATCGGCTATGCTGGTCGCATGCGGGACAGGGTCGACGTAGCGGTCATCGGGGCCGGAGCGGCAGGCCTGGCCGGAGCGATCAGCGCCGGCCGCCGCGGCGCCACGGTCGCCGTACTCGAGCGCCTGCCGTCGATCGGCAAAAAGCTTCTGGCGACCGGCGGCGGCCGCTGCAACCTCCTCAACGACAACCTCTCGGCCGCGGACTATACCTCAACCGACCCCGGCCTCGTGGCCTCGGTCCTCGACCGCTACGGCCGTGACGAGATCCGGGCCTTTTTCGAGGGACTCGGCCTCCGCCTCCAGACGGATGATGCCGGCCGCGTTTACCCGGCCACGAATCAGGCCGCGTCCGTGCTCAAGGTCCTGGAGCTCGAAGCCGGGCGTCTCGGGATCGGCCTCGAGACCCGCTTCGAGGTGGAGAAGCTCGGCGCGGGCGGCGGACGTTTCGAGGTCCGGGCCGCGGACGGCCGGCAGGTCGACGCCCGCGCCGTCATCCTGGCGGGGGGCGGGAGGTCCTACCCGGCGCTGGGCTCCGACGGCTCGGGCTACGGACTCGCGGCCTCTTTCGGCCACCGCATCGTCACCCCCGTGCCGAGCGCCGTGCCCGTCGCGGTCAAGGTCCGGATGGGCCATTACTTGCAGGGCCAGCGGATGAGGGTCCGGGCCGAGAGCCGGATCGGCGGCCGGACCGTCCAGAGGGCCGAAGGGGAGGTCCTGTTCACCCCCTACGGGCTCTCGGGAACGGCCATCCTCGACGTCAGTGAAAGCGTCTCCATCGCCCTGAACCGGGACGGCCGTCAGGACGTTTCGATCGTCATCGATCTCCTCCCGTTCATGACGGAGGAAGAAGTCGCGGCCGAATTCTCGAGGCGGCTGGCGGCCGGCTGGGCGCCCCAGGACCTCACGTCCGGGCTGCTGCCGGAGAAGTTCTGCCTGTTCATGCCCCAGGTCTTCCGCGAGCTGGGCTTCGCGCCAGGTAAGGAAAAGGCCGCCGATACGGCCGGCCTTCTCGGGGCGGCCCTCAAGGCCCGCGAATACCGCGTCGAAGGGACGAGAGGCTGGAACGAGGCCGAGTTCACGTCGGGCGGCGTGGACGCCCGCGAGGTCAAGCCCGGGACGCTCGAATCGAAGCTGCGCCCCGGTCTCTATCTGGCCGGCGAAGTGCTTGACGTCCAGGGCGGCCGGGGCGGATTCAACCTGGCCTGGGCCTGGGCTTCCGGCTTCGTCGCCGGACTCGAAAGCCAGCCTGGCCGGCCGGTCTACATCCCCGGGTAGAGCAGGGCGTTCAGCAGGAACTTGTAGGTTCCGTGGGCCTGGGCCCGGCTCTGGCAGCGCACGCCGATGAGGATGATCCGCCCGTCCTTCCACTTCGTATCGACGATGGCGGCCTTGCGGGCAAGGTACTCCTCGCCCAGCAGCCAGCCGCTCATCAGGATCTCGTCTTCGGGATAGGTGGCCACGACCTTGCGGTCCCAGTCGTAGGAGGGCGAGAAGGTGTCGAAGGCCAGGCTGTTGACGAACATGGCCGCGGCTTGCTTGGGCATGCCGTAGCCGATCGGAGTTTCGTTGTCGACCAGGATCTTGAGGAGGGACGTCGGGCAGAAGAACTTGGCCCGGTCGATCCCGGTCAGCGCGTTGCGGGCCGGTGCGCCGAACTCGCTGATGGCGAACTCGGAGGCGCCGTTGAGCGCGACCAGCCGGCCGCCCTTCTCGACGAAGGCCTTGAGGGCGTCCACGCCCTCCTGGCCGATGCCGCCGTCGTACTCGGGGGGCATGGGGCTCTGGCGGAACATCCGGGCCATGGGCGATTCGGCCGCCGCCGGGGCGCCCGCGCCGGGCCGGACGCCCTTGATGGTGTTGGCGTTCTCGTCGGCGAAGACGATGACGTCGTAGTCCGCCCGGAGTTCGACCTTCTGGTCCTTCGCGCCCTTGATGTCGGCGTTGTGGAGGGTCTTGTAGGGGATGCCCATGTCGTCGAAGACATAACGGGTCCAGCCTTCGTCCATGTTGCCGCGCCAGGACTGGAAGAGGCCGATACGGGGGAATTTGACCGGGTCCTTGGCCAGCGCGGAAACGTCGTCGACGTCGAGGACGGCCAGGTTGAGCTTCGCGGCCAGGGCCGGCAGGGCCTTCTTCACGGCGTCCCCGTTCTTGACGATGAAGCAGCCGGCCTGGAGGTCGTGGCCCTTGAGGGCGGCGCGGGTCTTCGTCCTCCAGACCTCGGCCCCGTCCTTGAGCAGGGCGATGGCCATGGCGTAGGAGGCGTTGACCCGGGCGTCGAGGACGAAATAGGCGCCCTTCCCCTGGGCCGGGACCTTGGGGTAGGGGATGGCGTCGATCTTCTCGAGCTTGGCTTCGAAGGCCTCCTCGACCTCGTCGCAGAG
>JAPKZE010000084.1 GCA_026393955.1 Candidatus Aminicenantota bacterium | reverse complement strand
TCCTCGGCCGCAAGGCCGGCAAGGACGTCCAGGCCGGCGAGGTCATCACCGTCTCGCCGGACTACGTCCTGTCCCACGACAACTCCGCGGCCATCATCCAGGAGTTCCGCAAGCTCGGCGTCGGGAAGGTCAAGGCGCCGGGCAAGATCGTCATCGTCCTCGACCACATCGTCCCGGCCGCGGACGAGAAGTACGCCCAGAACCACAAATCCATCCGCGAGTTCGTGGCCGAACAGGGCATTCCGAACTTCTTCGACATCAACGCCGGCATCTGCCACCAGGTCCTGCCCGAGCAGGGCTTCGCCCTGCCCGGCCAGGTCATCGTCGGCAGCGACTCCCACACGCCGAGCTACGGCGCCCTCGGCGCCTTCGCCACGGGCATCGGCCGGACCGAGACCGCCTGCACCTGGGCGACCGACGAGATCTGGCTCCGCGTCCCGGAGACCATGCGCATCGACCTCTCCGGCCGGCTTCGGCCGGGCGTCTTCGCCAAGGACCTCAGCCTGAAGCTCATCGGCGACCACGGGGCCGAGATGGCCAACTACAAGGCCGTCGAGTTCGCCGGGCCGGCCGCCGCCTCGTTCAGCGTCGGGTCGCGCCTGACGCTGGCCAACATGTCGGCCGAGATGGGCGCCAAGAACGGCTATTTCACTCCCGACGACAAGGCCCTGAAGTGGCTCGCGGGCCGGGCCCGGGGGCCATTCACCCCGGTCGCCTCCGATCCCGACGCCCGCTACGAATCCGTGCTCGCCTGCGACCTCGGCGCGCTCGAGCCCCAGATCGCCTGCCCCCACACGGTCGACAATGTCAGGCCGGTCTCGGCCGTCGCCGGCAAGCCCGTCAACCAAGTCCTCATCGGCACCTGCACGAACGGCCGCCTCGAGGACCTCGAGGCCGCGGCCGCGATCTTCAAGGGCCGCAGGGTCCACCCGTCCGTGCGCGTCCTGGTCATCCCGGCCTCGTGGCAGGTCTACCGGGAGGCCCTCGGGAGCGGCGCGCTGGCCGTCCTCGTCGACGCCGGCTGCGTCATCCTCAACTCGGGCTGCGGGCCCTGCCTCGGCGCCCACGAGGGCCTCATGGCCGCCGGCGAGGTCTGCCTGAGCACCTCCAATCGCAACTTCCGCGGCCGCATGGGCCACCGCGATTCCGAGATCTATCTGGCCTCGCCGGCCACGGCCGCGGCCAGCGCGGTCGCCGGACGGATCACCGACCCGAGGGAGTTCTCATGAGCCAAGGCACCGTCTGGAAGTACGGCGACGACGTCAACACCGACGTCATCTTCCCCGGCCGCTACACCTACCAGATCATGCCGCCCGAGGAGATGGCCAAGCACGCGATGGAGGACCTCGACCCCGGGTTCGCCGCGGCCGCCCGGCCCGGTGACGTCGTCGTGGCCGGCAAGAACTTCGGCTGCGGCTCGTCCCGCGAGCAGGCCGCGGCCTGTCTCAAGGCGGCCGGGATCCAGGCCGTGGTGGCCAGGTCGTTCGCCCGCATCTACTTCCGCAACGCCATCAACCTCGGCCTGGCCGTGCTCCAGTGCGACGAAGCCGTGGACGCCCTGGAGAAGGGCGACGCCGTCGACGTCGATTTCGCCCGCGGCGAGATCCGCTCGGCCAAAGGCACCTTCCGTTTCCTGCCGCTCCCGGATTCCGTCATCGGCATCATCGAGGCCGGCGGCTTGCTCGAATACACCAAAAATAAGCTCGCCAAGGAGTGACCATGCCCAAGTATCGGATCGCCATTCTCCCCGGGGACGGGGTGGGGAAGGACGTCATCGAAGCGACGATGATCGTTCTCGAGAAGATCGGCCTCGACGCCCAATACATCACCGGCGACATCGGCTGGGATTTCTGGTGCCGGGAGGGCAACCCGCTGCCCGACCGCACCCTGAAGCTCCTCCGGGAGACCGACGCCTGCCTCTTCGGGGCCATCACCAGCAAGCCCAAGGATGACGCCGACCTGGAGCTCGACCCGTCCCTCAAGGGCAAGGGCCTGTCCTATTTCAGCCCCATCGTCCGGCTGCGCCAGGAGTTCGACCTCTACCAGAACATCCGGCCCTGCAAGGCCTATCCCGGCAATCCTTTGAATTATAAGGAAGCGATCGACCTGGTCATCTTCCGCGAGAACACGGAAGGCATGTACGCCGGAGTCGAGTTCTTCCCTCTGCCGCAGGTCGTCCGCGACGCCCTCCTGACCAACCCCAAGATGAAGCGGTTCAAGGACGTCCCGGCCAACGAGATCGCCGTGTCGACGCGCATCATGACCAAGCCCGCCTGCGCCCGGATCGTCCGGGCCGCCTTCGAGTTCGCCCGCAAGTCCGGACGGAAGTCCGTCACCCTGATCGAAAAGCCGAACGTCCTCCGCGAGACCGGCGGCCTCATGCTCGACACGGCCCGTGGAGTCGCCAAGGGCTATCCCGACATCAAGTTCTGGGACGCCAACGTCGACGCCATCTGCAT
>JAPKZE010000325.1 GCA_026393955.1 Candidatus Aminicenantota bacterium | reverse complement strand
GGGCCGTGATCGACCGGGCCCTCGACGACGCCCTGCCGAAGATCCGGCAGAAGACCGCGGTGACTTTTTCCTATTCTCCGTTCCGCGAGTAGCTGGGGGAAAAAGGTTCTTCTCCCATCTCCGGGATTCCCTTTCGCGGCGGCGATGGGCGTTGCCTCGCCCCACTCGGGACAGGGTGAGCCAGCAGACCTAGCGGATCCCCGTTGCTGGAGAGGGGGACCCGCGAAGCGGGGGGAACCGTGCGAACTGGTTCCCAGGGGGGCCGGGGAGCTAGAGGCAATGCCCTGAGCGAAGCCGAAGAGAGGGATTCTCCCGGAATCGGGAGAAGAACCAAAAAAAGGGCCCGTCCCGACGGGACGAGCCCCTGATCGGTTTGGGGGAGAGCCCTACTTGACGGGGACCACGTCCTGATAGTCGGCGAAGTAGATCGTCAGATAGCCGGTCGCCGTGACCGGATGATCGGTCAGGTCGTGGCCGAAGATCTCGATCTTGGCCTTCCGTTCGAGGACCGTGGCCGTGCCGATGAGGGCGTTCAGGGGGGCGGCCTGCTTGGCCGCTTCGAGGACGACCACGAAGGGAACGGCCACATCTTCGTCGACCGGGCAGAGGACCGTGGAGAAGTTGCCGTCGAACGGCAGCGGCACGTCCGCGCCCGGGGTGCCCGGGCCGGTCGCCAGCTCATAGGTCACACGGTAATTCGTCAGGACGACGTCGTTGAACTGCGAGGGCCCGTTGATGGGATCGGGATTGATCAGCCGGACGACGATGTTGGCCGTCGCATTGTCCACCCGGACCAGGCCGTCGCTGCCGAGGACGTCGGACTGGAGGTAGGCCACCGTGTCGCCGGCCATGTTCGTGCCGGTGATGCTCATGATGACGATCATGCTGCTGGACTCGGTGTCCTGCGAGATCGTGTTGCATCCCGCAAGCGCGAGGACGGCGGCCGCGACCGCCAGGGT
Organism: Candidatus Aminicenantota bacterium; assembly: GCA_026393955.1. Lineage (GTDB taxonomy): Bacteria > Acidobacteriota > Aminicenantia > Aminicenantales > Saccharicenantaceae > RBG-16-66-30. The sequence continues at coordinate 12,730 of JAPKZE010000325.1, read as the reverse complement.
TTTGAGAGTCGCTGTCATCTTATTCATGGCTCGTTCTCTCCTGTTACTTGATGATCCGGGGCGTGATGAATATCAGCAGCTCCCGGCTGTTCTTTGTCCGGGCCATACTCTTGAAGGCGTTGCCGATGATTGGGATCTGATGGAGGAAGGGGACGCGGTCCCGGGTGACCGAATCCTCGGCCCGGTAGATGCCGCCGATGACCGTCGTCCCGCCGTCGGGCACCATGACCGTCGTCTTGGCGCTCTGCATCACGATCGGCGGGATGCCGTTGACGAGGTTGGCGAAGTCGGCCGCGTTGTTCTGGATGTCGATCGTCATGATGATCGTCCCCTCGGCCGTGATCTGCGGTGTCGCCCGCAACTCGAGGGCGGCGTTGACGTACCGGGTCGTCACGGTGAAGTTGGCCACCGTCTGGACCGGGATCTGGCGGCCCTGGATGATCTCGGCTTGCTGGTTGTTCTGGGTGACCACGGACGGACGGGAGATGATCTTGCCGTCGCCGGCCGTCTCCAGGGCGGAGATGGCGACGTCGACGCGGAACGTGTCGAGGACGTTGGCGAAGGAAAAGCCGAGGACCGTGTTAAAGGCCGGCGCCGGCAGGTTCACGGCATAGCCGCCGAGCGGACCGCCGATGCCCTTGGTGACGGTGCCGACGGGGATCTGGGCGCCGTCGACGAGGATGCTGTTGGGGAACTGGAGGTTGGTCGCGTTGCCGTAGTACTGGTCGGCGACACCCCGGAAGCCCCACTGGATGCCCAGGTTGCGGACGAACGTCGCCGTCGCCTCGACGACGCGGGCCTCGATCGAGACCTGGGGCGTCGGCGTGTCGACGATGCTGATGAGCTTTTCGATGAGCTCGAGCTTGTCGCGGACCTCGGACAGGAGCAGGGTGTTGGTCCGCTCGTCGACGATCATCTCGCCGCGGTTGGAGATCTTGGACTTGAGGAGGGTGGCGACGTCCTTGGCCTTCGAATAGGACAAAGTGATCGTCTTGACGATGACCGGTCCTGAGAGTTCCTTGGTGTCCTGCAGCTTGCGCTGGTCCTCATCCTCCCGGGTCAGGACGGCGATCGGGGCGATCCGCAGGATGTTGCCTTCGATCGTCTTGCCCATCTTGTTCTGCCTGAGGATGATGTCGAGGGTCTGGTCCCAGGGGACGTCCTGGAGGTTGACCGTGACCGTGCCCCGGACGTCGGGATCGAAGACGACGTTCAGGCCGGCGAATTCGGCCAGGTAGAGGACGACGTCCTTGAGGTCGGAATCCTTGATCTTGAGACTGATGATGTCGCCGGAGTACTTTTCTTCGGAGTTGGCGACCGTGGTGGGCTTGAATTTCGCCGCCTGGCTCACGACCGGGACGGTCTTGCCCTCTTCCTGGGGACGGGGCTCGGCGGCCTTGGGCTCGACCTTGGGCGACCCGGTCGACCCGGTCGGCGCGGCTGTCGCGGACGCCTCGGCCGTCAGGGCCGGCGCGCAGAGGGTCGTGACCGGGACCTCCTTGGATTCGGCCTTCGGGGCGGCCTTGGGTCCGGCCTTAGGCGCGGATGGCGCGGGCACGGGGGCGGGGGTCGAGGCCGGGGCCGGCTGGACGAGGGCGGCCGGAGAGGCGTAGGCGGGGAAGAAGGACACGACCAAGCCGTCGGTGCGGGAGTCCAGGGCGTAGAGCCCGGCTTCCTTGAGGTCGAAGACCATGCGGGTGATGGGCCGGGGCCCGCCGGCCTGGAACTGGGCCACACGGACACGCTGGACCGTCGACCGCGGATCGTCGATCGGCCAAACGTCGGACTTGCTGGTGAGCACGGTGTCGAAGAGGTCGACGACGAGGCGCGGCGGATTCTCCAGGGCGAAGACCTGGGTGACCGCGGCGCCGGTCAGGGCGGCCTTGACGGAGACGGCCTCGGAGCCGGCGGCCATGTCGACCTTGCTGAGGACGATCTCGCTCTTGGCCGTGCGGTCGAGCTGGGCCTGGGTCGCGGCGTCGATGACGTAGCCGGCCTGGCCTCTCTGGATGCCGTTGAGCTCGATGACGGTCTGGCCCGTCGCCCGGAGGATCCGGGCCGGGACGCGCTCGCTCAGCCGGACGACCAGGCGCAGGGCGTCGGTCCCCGACTTTTCCAGCTGGATATCACGGACGAGCCCGGCGCCGGAGGAGGGGAGGACCGGCGCGGCGGACGTCGAGGCCCGGGTCATGTCGAGGACGAGGGTCCGCGGCGATTCGGCCGGATAGTAGGCCTTCTCGACGGCGAGCAACCCGTCGGTCTCCAGGACCAGGCGGGTCGACAGCGTGCCGGGCAGGACCTGGATCTTGGTGATGTGAACGGCGGCCGCCGGCGCCTGGGCGTACAGGGCGGAGAGTCCGAGCACGCACAGCCCGGCGAGTACGGCCGGAAGGATTCTCTTGTTCATGTTACAGCTCCTCCGTGATTTCCTTGATGACGTCTCGCGGCCTTATGAGAGGGATCCCCCGCTCGTGGGTCTTCCGCAGGACCACCTGGGTGTCGTTGATGGACAGGACGTACCCGTCGGCGAACTTGTCGCCGACTTTGGCGAACATGGGGAAGCCCTGGGCGGTGCCGATCAGGGCGGTATAGACGTTCTTGTTCTTGACGATGCCGGAGAGGACGAGGTCGTCGATGTACGGCTGGTTCACGCCGAGCTCAGCCTTCCGGAGTTCACGCCCCGCCAGGAGGTCCTTGAACGGGTCGCGGCGGCCATCGGTGTTGTAGGTGAAGCCCGTCTGGACGGTCAGGGCCGGCGCGGGGCCGGTCTGGGGCGGGGCCGTCGTCTCCTGCCGGGCGAGGAGGAGGGCCACACCCGCGATCGAGATGAAGAGGAGAAGGACAGCGGCTTTTCTCATCGTTTGGGCCTCGCGGGTTGCTTTTTGGCCGGCCCGGCGGGGGCCGGCATGTTCTCGGGGAAGAAATAGGTCTTCGCCGTCCAGTTGGCGGAGACGGTGTTCAGATCGGTTTGGCGGGTCAGCGTCTTGACGGTGAAGTTCTCGATGGTGAAGACCCGGGCGAACTTGCTCAGCTTGTCGAAGAACAGGCCCAGGTTGTGGTAGTTCCCGGAGACCTGGATGGGGATGGGCCACTCGGCGTAGAACTCCTTGTTGATCTCCGTCCCCGGGGCGAAGCGAAGGACGTCGAGCCGGGAGTCGTAGGCCAGGGCCTGGATCTGCCGCAGGATGTCCGCGATCTCCTTCCGCTGGGGGATATTGACCTCGAGCGTCTTGAGCTTGGCCGTCATGGCCGCGATGTCGGCCTCGATCTTGTCGAGCTCCCGCTTCTTCTGCTTCAGGTTCTGGACTTCCTGCTCGACCTTGACCCGCTCCGCCGTCATGACCTTGAGCTTGGCGCCCTGGGGTTTGAAGTAGAACAGGAAGGCCAGGGCGAAGATGAGGACGGCCAAGACGAGATATCCGTACCAGGGCCAGTTCTTCATGGCTGCACCCCTTTCTTCTTGGCGGCCGGTTTCGCGTCTGGCGCCGGTGCCGCCGGGGCCGGAACGGGCTCCGGCTTCTTCTCCACCGTGGCCCGCAGCGAGAACTCCAGGTACAGGTCGCCCTGGACGGTCTTCTGCGTCGAAGTCACAAGGTTGACGTTCATGATCTGGGGGCTGGACTCGAGGTTGGAGATGTAGTCCGCGACGAGGTTGTTCGACAGGGCCCGGCCCTTGATCCCGATGCCCTTGGCGTCATAGACGATCTCGGTCAGCCAGACCCACTCCGGCAGGCGGCGGCTGAACTCGTCCATGAGCCGCGGGGCCATGTCGCGCTGGGCGTTGAGGCTCTCGATGAGAGTGATCTTCCGGTCCAGCGACTCCCGGGCCTTGCGCTGCTCCTCGAGCTTGACCTCGACGTACTGGAGCTTGGTCTTCTCCGCCCGGGCCGTCGTGAGCAGGGCGGTCTCCCGGTCGAAGGCCTTCCTCTGGAAGAAGTAGAACGCGCCCAGCCCGATGACGAGGGCCAGGAAGATGAGGTTGCCGATATTCGGCCCTTTACGGGCCTTGTCTTCGGTGACGCCCGGGCTGGTGGCCTGTTCCCGGATGTCCTTCGTTTCCGGCTTGAGGAGGTTGATCCGTATCATGGTTACTTCTCCACCTTTCGGGTTGCCAAGCCGACAGCGACTCCGAAGATCGGCGCCATGTCGGTGAAGTAGACCGCGTCGAACTTCTTGTCATCGACCCGGATATTGCGGAAGGGATTGAGGACTTCGGCCTTGATCCGGAACTTGGTCTCGAAGGCACTGACCATGTTCTGGACGTTGGCCAGGCCGCCGCTGAGGACGATCTGCTCGATCTTCCGCTCCCGCTTCTCGGAGGCCTCGTAGAACGAGAAGGTCTTCTCGATCTCGTCGAGGAGGTCGCGGACGTTCATCGACAGGAGATTCGCGAACTGGTCCGGGGTCGCCGACTTCCCCGGAATGCCCTTGAGGAGCTTCTCGGCCTCCTCGAAGGAGATGCTGAGCTCCTTGCGGATGTTCTCGGTGAAGAAGAACCCGCCCAGCGACAGGTCGCGGAACAGCTGCGGCGTGCCGCGCTCGACGATGACGACGTTGGTGATGTTGGCCCCGATGTTGATCAGGGCGATCGTCTTGCCGGAGAAGTCCTCGGGGGCGCAGACCTCCAGGACGTTCTGGAGGGCGAAGACGTCGACTTCGATGCTCTGGAGGTTCTTGCGGGCCTGGGCGATGACGTTGCTGTAGTTGGCGATCTTGTCCTTCTTGGCGGCGACGAGCAGGATGTCCAGGTTCTTCTCGTCGGTCGACCGCGAGGGCTTGAGGATGGCGTAGTCGACGTTGGTCTCCTCGTAGGGATAGGGGATGTTGTGCTTGGCCTCCCAGATGATGCTCTCGGCGAGCTCCTGCTTCTCCATGACCGGCAGGGAGATCTTCTTGATGATGACCGAGTTGCCGGAGATGGAAATGGCCACGTCCTTGGTCGAGAACTTGCTCTCCTCGAAGAGGAGGCGGATGGTCTCGACGACCGCGGCCGAATCGATGATGGTCCCCTCGACGATGGCGTCATGGGGCAGCGGCTCGTAGCCGATCTTGACGAGCTCGTAGGCTTCGTCTCCGCCCTTCTTCCGGGCGCGGAGCTCGACGGCCTTGACGGAGTAGGACCCGATGTCCAACCCGACCACGCTTTTTTCCCGAGAGAGTCCGAACATGTTTGCCTGCCTTTATGGGATTTGGACCTTATGGGGGCCGCGAACCTTGTTCCGGAGCTTCCGGGCGACGGAGGAGGGCACGAGGCCCTCGACCGAGCCTCCGAGCCCGGCGACCTCGCGGACCAGGTTCGAGCTCAGGAACGAATAATTGACGCTGGGCATCATGAAAAACGTCTCAATGTCCGGAGCCAGGCTCCGGTTCATCAGGGCCATCTGGAACTCGTACTCGAAGTCCGAGATCGCCCGCAGGCCCCGGATGACGACACGGGTGCCCTGGGCCCGGGCGAAGTCGACGAGGAGCCCGTCGAAAGCCCGGACCTCGACTTCCTTTTTAGAGGCAAAGATATCTTGGATCATTCTTACCCTCTCTTTAGTCGTAAAGAGAGGCCGCTTTTTGGGGTTCTCGAGGACCGCCACGATAACTCGCTCGAAGACGTTGAGACCCCGGTTGATGATGTCCACGTGCCCGTTGGTGATGGGATCGAACGATCCGGGGTAGATCGCGCTCGTTTCGGGCATCTGGACTCCTGGTTAGTTCCGCATCTCGATTTACTATCCAAATATCATTAAAAGAGAGGCTTGTCAACGAAAATCCTCGGGGTAATAGGGCTTCCGAAGGGGCTTGGCCCGATGGCCCGGATCGAGCCATAATCGGGGCTGGAAGGGGCCTGAGATGAGCATCGTGACAGGCTTGAAAGGTCCGGAGGGGTGGGGGAAAATTCATCGCCGGCCTAACCGGATGTCACCGCTAAGGGTGATGCTTTTGGGGCCGGCGACGGGTTCTTCGGCTGGCTCTAAGGCCGCTGGCGTTGCTTTTGAGGGGACTCTGTGCTAATTTTTGGGCGATGATGATCCGATTCGGCACCTCCGGCTGGCGCGGGGTGATGGGCGAGGAATTCACCTTTCACAACGTCCGCGTCGTCATCCAGGCCGCCGCCAACTATCTCCGGGCCCGATACGGGGACGCGCCGACCGCCGTGGTCGTCGGCTACGACACCCGGTTCCTCTCGGACCGCTACGCCCAGGAGGCGGCCAAGCTGCTGGCCCGCAACGGGATCCAGGTCCTGCTGTCCGACCGCGATGCGCCGTCCCAGGCCCTGGCCTGCCAGATCATCAAGCGGAAATGCCAGGGCGGGATCAACTTCACCGCCTCTTTCAATCCCCCGCGCTACAACGGTCTCAAGTTCAACGGCGCGACGGGCGCCCCGGCCATGCCCGAGGTGACCGACGCCATCGAGGAGGAGGTCCGCCGGATCATGCCCGGCTTCTCCACCCTGACGACGCATCTCGGCGACGAGGCCGTCACCCGCATCGATCTCCAGTCCGATTACCTGGCGCACCTCCAGGGTAGGATCGATTTCGGGATCATGCGCCAGGCCGGCCTCCGGGTGGCCGCCGACGCGCTCTACGGAACGAGCCGGGAATACCTCGACGAGATCCTCGAGGAGAACGGGGTCGAGGTGGAAGGCCTCCACGGCTTCATCGATCCGTATTTCGGCGGAGTCAGCCCGTCCTGCACCGAGGAGAACCTGGCCGAGCTCAAGGCCCACGTCGTCAAAACCCGCTGCCACCTCGGGCTGGCCACGGACGCCGACGGGGACCGCTTCGGGATCGTCGACGAGACGGGCGCGTTCGTCCATCCGAACATCATCCTGGCCCTGCTCCTGAACTACCTCACCGGGGTCAAGGGCTGGCGCGGCGGCGTGGCCCGCTCGATCACCACGACCCATCTCCTCGACCGCATCGCCCGCAAGCACGACCTGCCGCTGCTGAAGACGAAAGTGGGCTTCAAGTACATCGCCGAGCTCTACCTGAAAGGTCTGATCATGTTCGGCGGCGAGGAGAGCGCCTGCATCGCCGTCAAGGACCATCTGCCCGAGAAGGACGGCATCTTCGCCGGCCTGCTGGTCGCCGAAATGATCGCCGCGACCGGCCGCAGCCTCAGCGCCCTCCGCGAGGACCTGTTCGCCGAGTACGGGGCGATGACCAGCGGCCAGCGGACCCTGCCCCTAACGCCTGAGCGGGCCAAGACGCTCAAGGCGCTCATCCAGGACCCGCCGGCCAAGCTCGGCCGCCGCAAGGTCACGGCCGTCGAGACGCTCGACGGGCTCAAGCTCGACTTCGAGGGGGACCGCTGGCTCGTTTTCCGGTCGTCGGGGACCGAGCCGCTCATCCGCTGCTACGCCGAGGCCGAATCCGGAGAGGAGGTCGAGTCCCTCCTGAAGAAGGGGCTGGAGGCCGTACGGTGAAGAAGAAGATCTTCGTCCTCGGCGTCGCCTGCCTGCTCCTGATCATGGTCTTTACCGCCGTCTTCGGCAAGAAGGGCGTCATGGACCTCCGCCGATCCCGCCGCGAGCTGGCCGCGCAGGCCGACCGGATCCGCGCCCTCGAGGCGGAGCGGGACCGTCTCACGGCCGAGATCCGACGGCTCGAGACCGACCCCCGGGCCGTCGAGAAAGCGGCCCGGGAGAAACTCGGCCTCGCCGCCCCCGGCGAAAAGGTCGTCGTCGACCCCGCCCCGCCCGTCAAGAAGTAGATGCCCCGGCCCGCCAGGATGCGACGACAGCCGGAGGAAAGGGTCCTGCTCGAAGGCCTCAATCCCGCCCAGCGCCGGGCCGTCCTGCACGGAGAAGGGCCGCTGCTTATCGTCGCCGGGGCCGGCACGGGCAAAACCAAAGTCATCACCCACCGCATCGCCCGGCTGATCGCCGTCAAGGCCGCCCGCCCCGCCGAGATCCTGGCCGTGACCTTCACCGAGAAGGCGGCCAACGAGATGGAGGCCCGGGTCGACGTCCTCGTGCCCTACACCTCGTCCTTCGCCGAGATCAGCACCTTCAACTCGTTCGGCGAGCGGGTCCTGCGCGACTACGCCCTCGACGCCGGCTATCCGCCGGACTTCCGGCTGCTGGCCGACGTCGACCAGGCCATCTTCTTTCGCGAGAACCTGTTCCGCCTGCCGCTCGACTACTACCGGCCTCTCGGTCAGCCGACGCGTCACATCCAGGAAGTCCTCGAGGCCATCCGCCGGCTGAAGCAGGAGGACGTCCGGCCCGAGGACTACGTCCGTTACGCCGAGGAGCTCGGCCGCCGGGCCTCGGGAGACCCCGAGAAGGAGACGGCGCGCAAGCACCTCGAGATCGCCCGCGTGTTCGCCGCCTACCAGGCGCTCCTGCGCGCGGAAGGTCTGATCGACTTCGAGGACCAGGTGACGCTCGTCGTCGACCTGCTCCGGCGGCGGCCCGCCGTCCTCGACGAGATCCGCCGCCGCTATCGCTACATCCTCGTCGACGAGTTCCAGGACACCAACTTCGTCCAGTTCGAGCTGGTCAAGATGCTGGCGGCCGAACACCGCAACCTGACCGTCGTCGGCGACGACGACCAGAGCATTTTCCGCTTCCGCGGCGCCTCCCTCAGCAACATCCTCGGCTTCGAGGAGGTCTTTCCGGAGGCGGACCGGATCGTGCTGACACGGAACTACCGCTCGACCCAGCCCATCCTCGACGCCTCCTACCGCCTCATCCGGCACAACGACCCGAACCAGCTCGAGTTCAAGGACCGGGTCGACAAGCGGCTCCGCGCGGCGGCGCGCGGCCGGGGCAAGAGCATCCACATGCTGTCGTTCGACACGCTGGCCCACGAGGCCGACGCCGTGGCCGGCCGCATCCTCGAGATCCGGGCCGGCGGGGCCGGCTGGCGGGACATGGCCGTGCTCGTCCGCCGCAACGCCGACGCCGAGCCCTACCTGCGCTCGTTCAACATGAAGCAGATCCCCTTCCGCTTCTCCGGCAGCCGGGGCCTTTACCAGCAGGAGGAGATCAAGGTCCTGGTCGCTTTCATCCGGGCCGTGACGGATTTCGAGAACAGCCGCGACCTCTTCTATCTCGCCCTCTCGGAGGTCTATCGGGCCGACCCCTACGACCTGAGCCGGATCGCCGGCTACGCCGACAAGAAGAACCTCAGCCTGCACGGCGTCTTCAAGTCCATCGCCGAGGGACCGAGCCCGGTGGACCTCCCGGCCGCGACGACGGAAACGGTCAAGCGCATTTTCGCCGACATCCTCGCTTCCGTCGAGCTCGCCGGGACGAAGAACGCCGGGGCGGTCGTCTATGCCTTCCTCGAGAAGAGCGGCTACCTGAAGTCGCTCGTCGGCGAGATGACCCCGGAGTCGGAGGTCCGGATCAAGAACGTCCGCCTCTTCTTCGACAAGATCCAGGGCTTCTCCGGGCTGGTCGAGAACGATTCCATCCGGTCCTTTGCCCGCTATCTCGACCTTCTGGCCGAGGTCGGCGACAATCCGGCGACGTCGGAGGCCGAGCTCGACGAGGACGCGGTCAACGTCCTAACCGTCCACAAGGCCAAGGGCCTCGAATTCGGCACGGTCTTCCTCGTCGGCCTTATCGAAGACCGCTTCCCCGGCCGGGAGCGGCGCGAGCGCGTCCCCGTGCCGGACGGCGTGCTCAAGGAGAGCCTGCCGGGGCGCGAGAATTTCCTCCAGGAGGAGCGGCGGCTCTTCTACGTGGCCATGACCCGGGCCCGCCGGGCCCTCCAGATGACCTGGGCCAGGGACTACGGCACGCGGCGGTTCAAGCGGATCAGCCCCTTCGTCCTCGAGGCCCTGGACATCCCCAAGATGCCCGAGGACGTCCTCAAGGCCTCCGTCCTCGAGGAGATCCGCCGTTACGCCCTGGCCACGGGGAGGACGGCGACGCCGGCGCCGGTCCGGCCGGCCGGGATGCTCCGGCTGAGCTTCGTCCGGGTCGAGGACTACCTCGTCTGTCCCCTCAAGTACAAGTTCCGTCACGACCTGCGCGTGCCGGTCCTGCCCCATCACGCCATCGTCTTCGGCCGGGTCCTCCACAAGACCATCCACGCCTACCTCAAACGGCGGATGACCGGCCGCGCCGTCGACGTCGAGACCGTGATCGGGGAGTACCGGAAGAACTGGGTCAACGAAGGCTTCCTCAGCCGGGAGCACGAAGAGCTGCGCAAGGCGGCGGGCGAGAAGGCGCTGCGCCTGTTCTACGAGCGCGAAGAGGAGTCGGGGCGCCGCCCGGCCTTCCTGGAACGGCCCTTCCGCTGGCAGGAGCGCGGCCTGCGGTTCGCCGGCCGGTTCGACCGGATCGACTTCGAGGCGGCCGGCGCGGCCGTCATCGACTTCAAGACGACGGACGCGTCCTCGCAGAAGGAGGCCGACCGGGCCGCGGCCGAGAGCCTGCAGCTGGACGTCTATGCCCTGTCCTTCCTGAAGACCGAGGGGATGCTGCCGTATGAGACGCGGCTCTACTTCCTCGAGTCCGGCTTCGTCGGCCGGGCGGCGAAAGGGGAGAAGGAGCTGGCCCGGGCGGGCGACAAGATCCGGGAGGCGGCCGACGGCATCCGGTCCGGCGGCTTCAAGGCCCGCCCGGATTGGCACAGCTGCTCGATCTGCGAATTCAAGACGATCTGCCCGTCTTCGTTTGCCTATTGACGGCTGTCCTAAGCGGGGCGATCCCCGGCGCCCCGGTTAGGGCTGTCCTTCGTCGTTCGCTTATTGAGGGATGAGCCAGAACGGCATCACCGCCCAGATCCTGGTCTGGTTCATCAGGCGGGCCGTGCCCAGGAGGCGGTCCCGCCCGGCGGCGCTCTTGAGCTCCACGGCCAGCCCGGGCCGGCCGAAGAGAGACTGCCAGAAGGTGCGCTTCCGGGGCCAGATGTCCAAGCGGACGTCCTCGTCGGCGTCGATGCCGGCCTCTTTCTTGGCGAGGCCAAGGGCCATCGTCAGCCCGCCGAGCTCGTCGACGAGCTTGAGGTCCTTGGCCTGGCGGCCGGTCCAGATGCGGCCCCGGCCGGCGGCGTCGACCTGGTCGCGGGTCAGGCCGCGGCCCTCCGCGGCCCGGGTCAGGAACTGCTCGTAGGTCCAGAGGATCTCGTTCTTGAGGATCTTCCGCTCATCGGCCGTGAACGGCCGGAAGGGCGAGAAGATGTCGGCCTTCTCGCCGAAGACGAGCCTGTCCGCGGTCACGCCGAGCTTGGCCATCAGTCCGTCGATGCTGAACTTGCCGGCCAGGACCCCGATGGACCCCGTCAGGGTCTGGGGTTCGGCGACGATCTTGGTCGCGGACATGGCGATCCAGTAGCCGCCCGAGCCGGCCACATCGGACATGGACACGATGACCGGCTTCACTTTCCTGGCCAAAGCGACCTCGCGCCAGATGACGTCCGAGCCGACCGAAGACCCGCCCGGGCTGTCGATCCGAAGCACGATGGCCTTGACCAGCGGATCGGTCCGGGCCGTCCGGATCCAGCGGGCCACCGTCGCGCCGCCCATGATCTGGGGCAGGCTCTCGCCGGTCATGATCGTTCCGACGGCGTAGATGAGGGCGACGGCATGGACACCGTTCTCGAGCCCCAGGGACGAGGGTTTGACGCGGGTGTAGTCTTCGAACCCGACCGGCGAGATGGTCCGCCCGTCCCGCCGCAGGAGCGCCTGGACCTCGTCCTCGTAGAGGCAGTCGTCGACGAGGCCGGCCGCCTTGGCCTGTTCGCCCTGGAAGAAGCCCCGGTCGATGAGGGCCCGGAATTCGGCTTCGGTCTTGCCGCGGGCCTTGGCCGCGGTGGCCACATACTGGGCGAAGAGGTCGCCGTAGTAAGATCCCATCTCCTCGCGGTGGGCCGGCGTGAAGCCCTTTTCCGTGTACATGGTGGCGGCCGGCTTGTATTCCTCGACGTGCTCGAACTCGGCCCGGACGCCGAGCTTGTCGAGCGCGCCCTTCAGGAACGGAACATCGCCGCCGATGCCGTTGATGCCCAGCCAGCCGAGGGGATGGAGGATGATCCGGTCGCAGGCCGTGGCCACGAAATATTCCATGTCGAAATCCGGGGCCTCCTCGATCACGGCGTAGACCTTCTTACCCGAGCGGCGGAAATCGAGGATGGCCTCGCGCATTTCGTTGGCCTTGGCCCAGTCGCACTGGAGGAGGCCGAGCCGGAGGAGCACGGCCTGGATGCGGCCGTCGACCGTGGCCATGCGTAGGTTCATCCAGAGATCGTACATGGCCAGCGGCTTCGCCCCGAGGAGGAGCGAGCTGAGGGAATCCGGCGCGGCGACCTCGGAAACGGTACCCGCAAGCGGGACCTCGAGATAGCCGCGGGCGGGCATGTCGACGGCCGTCCCGCCGATGTCCATGACGACCAGAAAGAATGTGCCGGCGGCGGCCAGCAGGAAAAAGAACAGGAAGATCATCCCGACATAAGCAGATTTTCTCATGGTAGCTCCTCGTCTCCGCCCGGTCACGCGGCCCGTGTCCGGGTCACCCAAACTATAGCAGAAATGAGCTTGATTTCAATCTTCGAAATATGGACAATAAATCCTCATCCCGCCGCGTCCTTCCCGCAGCGGGGCCGGCGAGGGCGGGAGAGACAGGAGGTATTCTGAATGTCTTTTCAAAAGCTTTATGTCGGTAACCTCAATTACAAGACCACGGAAGAAACGCTGAAGGAGCTTTTCGCGCAGTTCGGCGAGGTTACCTCGGTCAACATCCTGCAGGGCCGCGGCTTCGGCTTCGTCGAGATGGCCACTCCGG